>CALXEL010000085.1 GCA_944387315.1 uncultured Clostridia bacterium | reverse complement strand
CCCTGGTACTGTCCGGCGTGACTGTAATCATTCTGCGGCATCTGGGGCCAAGCAAACTGAGAACCCCATCCACGTCCTTGTCCCCCAGCATACCGGCGATGGCCACTACCTTCCAGTGGGGGAACAGATCCAGAGTGTCTCGCAGGGCTTGGGCTCCTGAAACATTGTGGGCTCCGTCCACCACTACAAGGGGAGACTGGCTGATAATTTCAAACCGGGCGGGGAAGCGCACCCCATTGATCCCTTTTGCAATGGCGTCATCGGGTATGTCAAATCCCTTTTGCCGCAAAACAAAGAGAATTTCCAGAGCGGTGATAGCGTTGTAAACCTGGTGGGGGCCCACCAGGGGGATGTGCAGGGAGATCCCTCCATAGGTCATATTGGTGCCGTCCAGTCCCATAGATTTGACCTCTGCCGCGTTTTTGTTGCCCATGACCATGGGCACCTGCCGCAGGGCGCACTGTTCCATAATGACCGGCAGAGCCTCCGGGTGCTGGTCTGGATAGCAGACCACTGTACTGCCAGTTTTGATGATTCCGCACTTTTCAAAGGCGATTTTGGCGACGGTATCCCCCAAGATCTCGGTGTGATCCAGCCCGATGGAGGTGATGGCCGCCACCAGAGGGGGCTGGATGATGTTGGTGGCGTCAAACCGGCCTCCCAAGCCCACTTCCAGCACCACAATGTCACAGTGCTGCTGGGCGAACCAACAGAGGGCCAAAGCGGTATCCACCTCAAATTCAGCGGGACAGTTGCCCTGGGCGGCCATCTGTTCTACAAAGGGCTTGACCTGTTGTACACAGGCCACCAGTTCCTCCTCCGGGATTAGCTGGCCGTCAATCTGCATCCGTTCCCGGAAGTTGAGAATATAGGGGGAGATGAAAAGCCCGGTTTTATAGCCCGCCTGGGTGAGGGCGTGGGCGGTCATGGTAGTGGTGGAGCCCTTTCCATTGGTACCGGCCACATGGACAAATTTCAGTTGTTTTTGGGGGTTGCCCAGGTATTCCATCAGCTGGGTAATTTTACTGAGCCCGGCTTTTTTGCCCAGCCGGTGCATTGAATGGATAAAGTCTAACGCTTCTTGATAGGTCATGGCGGATCGATTCCTTTCCCATATACTGTCTGTTTTGATGATACAAGATTCCATAGATTTTTTCAAGGAAGGGGAAAGATTTTTGTTTGGCTTGGAAAAGATGCAGTATTTTCCAGCCGATTCATCACTTTTAGATTGAAAGGGCCCAGAAGAAAAGGTAAGGAGGATTTCCATGAAAAAGATTGCAGCAATTGTATTGGCGTTTGTATTGGCGGCGGCTTTGAGCGGATGCGCGACAACAGCGGGAACAGCTGCGGCTGCTGAGGAAAAGATTGTGACAGTGACCGGCAGCGGGGGAGTGGAAGTGGTGCCCGATGTGGTGACCATCACCATCGGGGTGGAGACCACAGGAGCCACCGCTGAGGCTGCTCGAACCAACAGCAACCAAGCCATCAATACCACAGTGGAGCAGGTCAAAGCATTGGGTGTAGAGGATAAGGACATCAGCACCTCAGGCATTTCCCTCTATCCCACCTATAACAACGCTGGAACGGTCAGTGGCTACCGGATGAGTATGGACCTTAAAATTGTTTCCCGGGACTTGGAACAGGCCAGCAAGGTCATCGATGTGGCCATTGCCTCCGGTTCCAACAGCTTGGGCAGAATTCAGTATTCGGTGAGCAATGAGGCAGAAGTATACCAGCAGGCTCTCACCGAGGCAGTGAAAGCCGCCAGGGAGAAGGCACAGTTGTTGGCCCAGGCTGAGGGTAAGACCATCAAGGAGGTACAGAATATTACCGAAGAGGGCAGCGTTGCTGTGGTGTACAAAGAAAATCCGGATACAGCCTTTGCGGCCGAGTCTTTAAGAAATGACACTGCTCTTATGGCAGGCACCTCTACTATAACCGCTCAGGTAACCGCTACTTTTATAATGGAGTAGCTCAGACCCAAATAAAAAAGAGCCCTGAAGGGCTCTTTTTCTTTTTTGGCGAAGCTATTTGGTGAAAGCGGCAATACTCTCGTCCACTTTGGCCAGCTTTTCCTGGGCTTTGGCCAGTTTGGCCCGCTCGGTTTCAATGACCTGGGCAGGTGCTTTGGCTACAAAGTTTTCGTTATCCAGTTTTTTGCTGATAAAGGCGATGTCTTTCAGGCAGCTTTCCCGCTCTTTGGCCAGGCGGGCCAGCTCTTTTTCCCGATCCACCAGCTGGTCCATGGGGATATAGACCCGGGCGGCATCAGTGATGACCTGTACAGCGGATTCTACCGAGAAGCTCTCTCCAACTTCCACATCAGAGGCGGAAGCCAGCCTCTGGAGGAAGGAGATACTGTCGGTGAAGATCTGGCCATAGGGAGTTTCAATATAGACTTTGGCCTTTTTGGAGGGGGGGACATTCATCTCGGCTCTGGCGTTCCGGATGGCCCGGATCACTGCCATAACCTTTTCAAAATCCTCCTCCTGGGCGGTAAAGTCCAGCTCAGAACGGTAACAGGGCCACTGGCAGATCATAATGGTCTCACCCTCATGGGGCAGCGCCTGCCAGATTTCCTCGGTGATAAAGGGCATAACCGGATGGAGCAGTTTGAGGACATTGTCCATCACATAGACCAGCACATGGCGGGCGTTGTCGGCAGTTTCACCGCCGGCGGACAGCCGGGCCTTGGTCAGTTCGATATACCAGTCACAGAGAATATCCCAGATAAAGTCGTAGAGTTTGCTGACCGCCACACCCAGCTCAAAGTTTTCCAGGTTGTCGGTAACCTCTTTGATGAGCCGGTTGAGCTTGGAGAGAACCCACTTGTCCTCGGTGGTCAGGGTCTGGGGCAGTCCGGGGATGAACCCTTCCACATCGGGCAGATTCATCAGAATAAACCGGGAGGCGTTCCACAGCTTGTTGGCAAAGTTCCGGCTGGCCTTTACCCGCTCGTCGCTGAAACGCATGTCGTTGCCTGGGCTGTTGCCGGAGGCCAGGGTAAAGCGCAGGGCGTCGGCACCGTATTGATCGATGACTTCCAGGGGATCGATGCCGTTGCCAAGGGATTTGGACATTTTACGTCCCTGGGCATCTCGGACGATGCCATGGATAAATACAGTGTCAAAGGGAATTTCACCCATCTGCTCCACACCGGAGAAGATCATACGGGAAACCCAGAAGAAGATGATGTCGTATCCGGTGACCAGGGTATTGGTGGGATAGAAGTAATCCAGATCAGCGGTTTTCTCCGGCCAGCCCAGGGTGCTGAAGGGCCAGAGGGCGGAGGAGAACCAGGTGTCCAGGGTATCGGGGTCCTGCTGCAGATTGCGGCTGCCGCATTTGGGACAGGAGGTGGGGTCCTCCCGGGAGACGATCATCTCACCGCAGTCAGGACAGTACCAGGCGGGAATCCGGTGGCCCCACCAGATCTGACGGGAGATACACCAGTCCTTAATGTTTTCCATCCAGTGGTAATAGATTTTATCAAACCGCTCGGGCACAAACCGGATTTTGCCGCTGCGTACCGCCTCGATAGCAGGCTTGGCCAGAGGCTCCATCTTGACAAACCACTGTTTGGAGACAATGGGTTCGATGGTGGTGCCGCACCGGTAACAGGTTCCCACATTGTGTTTGTAGTCCTCCACCGAGAGGAGATATCCCTCTGCGTCCAGGTCAGCTACGATCTGCTTTCTGGCGGTGTAGCGGTCCAGGCCGGCGTATTTGCCGCCCTTTTCGTTGATGGAGGCGTCTTCATGCATTACATTGATTACCGGCAGGTTGTGACGCAGTCCCACCTCAAAGTCGTTGGGGTCATGGGCGGGGGTGATCTTTACCACACCGGTTCCAAAGTCCATCTCCACATAGGTGTCAGCAATGATGGGCAGTTCCCGTCCCACCAAAGGCAGGATGGCGGTCTTGCCAATCAGATGCTGATAGCGGGGATCGTCTGGATGCACCGCCAGGGCAGTATCGCCCAGCATGGTTTCGGGGCGGGTGGTAGCTACCTCCAAATAGCCGCTGCCATCGGTGAGGGGATATTGGATATGCCAGAAGTGGCCGTCCTGCTCGTTGTACTCCACCTCAATGTCCGACAGGGAGGTCTTGCAGTGGGGGCACCAGTTGATAATCCGTTCACCCCGGTAGATGAGCCCTTTTTCAAAGAGGCTGACAAACACTTCCCGTACCGCTTTGGAGCAGCCTTCGTCCATAGTGAACCGCTCCCGGCTCCAATCGCAGGAGGAGCCCATTTTGCGCAGCTGGCTGGTAATCCGGTTGCCATAGGTGTTTTTCCATTCCCAGGCCCGCTCCATAAATTTTTCCCGGCCCAGGTCCGCTTTGGTCAGGCCCTCTTTCTGCATGGCAGCTACGATTTTGGCCTCGGTAGCAATGGCGGCGTGGTCGGTGCCCGGCAACCAGAGAGCGGCATATCCCTGCATTCTTCTCCACCGGATGAGCATATCCTGCAAGGTGTTGTCCAAAGCGTGGCCCAGGTGCAGCTGGCCGGTGATGTTGGGTGGGGGCATCATAATGGTATAGGGTTTTTTCGCCGGGTCGATCTCTGCCCGGAAGTAACCGCCCTCCTGCCAAAATTGGTAGGTGCGGTCTTCAACCTGTTTGGGATCATAAATTTTTTCCAGTTCTTTATGCATCTTTCCAATTCCTCCTATCATTTGGAAGTTCTGGCCCAACATTCCGGGATTTTGGCAAAAGAAAAAGTCCGCCGTAAGCTGGGCCGCTTAGGGCGAACTTGTAATCAGTCCGTGGTACCACCTAAATTCAGAGAGTTTCTCTGCACTCTGGAGGGCTTTTAACCCTCTCTTTCCAATAACGGGGAAAAACCGTCAAAGCCTACTGGGAACGCTGGGTTCCGTTGGGTTTGAGGCTCAAAGGCTACCTTCCACACCATCCGCACAAAGACTTGCACCAACCGTCTTTTCTCTGGGCTTTAGAGGGTGTGTACTCCTCCTTCTCATTGCCAATACCATATGGAATTTGGGTGCTATTATACCAGAATCCTGGAAAAATGTCAATGTAAGCGAAGGAGAAAAACCAAGAAAGCTACTGGGACTGGCTGTAGAGCACCAGCTGCCAGAGAAGGGCTGCTGCATATTCCCGATCCAGGCAGGAGAGAGGCCGGGCTTTAGATTCATAGCGTTCCAACATTCCCCAATCCCAAAGGCTTTGGTAGGAGGGGAGGGCCCACTGGGGGATTTCCTCACTGTCCTCCAGGGGCAGGGTGATATGAGAAGCCTCGGGGAGGTTGGCAGCCCGGCAGGTGAGTACTACAGCCTGAGCCCGGGTTAAGGTTTCATTGGGAAGAAAGATGTCTTCTCCCCAGATTTCCAGGTCGATAGCTTTTTTAATATAGGGTTTGATCCAGCCGGGCAGCTGGCTGTCATTTTCCAAGCCGGTATTGACACAGACTAGAAGTTGGCTGTCCTCCCCCAGAGCCGCCAGTAAAGCTACCAGATATTCACCCCGGCTCATCTCTTGCTGGGGGTGAAAAAACTGGGCTGTGCCCACTTTTTCTCCGGTCAATATGCCTCGCTCTGCCAGTTTTCTGGCGGAGTATTGATAGATGGAATCCCCCATATCTGCAAACCCAGGGGAATCAGAGGCCTCTATCTGAATAGAGACCGACACCTCCTGGGAGCGAATGCCCAATGCATCTCTGGCGCAGACGGTAAAGCTGTCACTTCCGTTTGCTTTGGCAAAAGGTTGGTAGACAAAGCTGACCCCATAAAAAAAGACATTGCCCTTTTTTGGTGGGATCACCAGTTCGCTGGTCAAAGTACTGCCATCCCAATCATCAGATGCCAGATTTCCACCAATGGCAACCGATTCCATGGTGGTATAGCTGCTGCCTTCCAGCTGAGGGGGAGAATATTCCTCTGAGAGCAAGCAGAGCTGTATCTGCACCGGGGTGGGATCGGCAGCTTGAGGCAGCAGGGTAAATACAGCGGATGTTTCCTCCCCAGGGGAAAAGGTGAGCTTATCCAGCTGCTGCCGGTTGAGCTGCGTATATGGCGTAAGGGGAGTGCCATTGCAGGCCAGAGTTCCGGCGTTGTCTTCGGGGAGCGCTGTTATTGTAATTGCCTGTAAGGTATTTTCTTCCAGGTGAAGGTATTCTTCCAGAGACCTGGCGGTAAAAGTGAAACAATCTTGATCCAAAATAGGAATGGTAATAGATTTTTGAGAAAAAGAGGAGGCGGTAGTTTGGGTATTGGGAGATGTGGGATACCAAAGCAGAATACTTCCCGCCATGAAAATCAGAATAAGACAACCCACAAAAAAACGGCCTTTCATAGACACACCCTCTTTCTCATAAAATTTCTCGCTGTTTTCCACTAAGTGAAAAGCAATAGAAGCCAATTATTTTAATAAAACTGAAAAAACCATACAATGCCGGAAAAGCAGTTGCTTTTTTTCTCAAATAATGTCAAAATAAGAAAGACAAATCTAGTAGGTCAGGGAGGAAATAAAATGGCACATCAATTGGTGCTGGTACTGGACTTTGGCGGACAGTATAATCAGCTGATTGCCCGTCGGGTGAGAGACCTGGGGGTTTATTGTGAGGTACATCCTTATCATATTTCACTGGAAAAGATAAAAGAACTGAACCCTATTGGGATTATTTTTACTGGTGGTCCCAACTCTGTTTATCTGGAGAGCTCTCCTCATGTAGACCCAGCTATTTTTGAGTTGGGTATTCCTGTTTTGGGCATTTGTTATGGCTGTCAGCTGATGGCCCATACTTTGGGCGGCAAAGTGACAGAGGCACAGGATGATTCTGCTCGGGAGTACGGCAAAACACTGACCTACTATGACACCAGCTGTGCCCTGTTTAAGGGAATGCCGGAGCAGGGAATTTCCTGGATGAGCCATGGCGACTATATGGCCAAGGTACCGGAAGGTTTTGCTTTGACTGCTCATTCTGATGCCTGCCCCAATGTGGCGATCGCAGATGAAAAACGTCGGTTTTATGGGGTACAGTATCACCCTGAAGTGAACCATACTGAACATGGAAAAACTATGCTGCACAACTTCCTGTATGAGATTTGCGGTGCTAAAGGTGACTGGAGCATGGGAGACTATGCCCAGACTGCTGTGGAAGAGATACGCCGCAAGGTAGGGGATGGCAAGGTGCTTTTGGCCCTCTCCGGTGGTGTGGACAGCTCGGTTTGTGCCGCTCTCATCGCCAAAGCAGTAGGATCACAGCTGACCTGTATTTTTGTGGATCATGGTCTTATGCGCAAAAATGAGGGAGATGAAGTAGAAGCCGCTTTTAAGGACAGCGGAATCCATTTTATCCGGGTCAATGGGGAAGAGAGGTTTTTAAAACGCCTTGCAGGTGTAACTGATCCTGAAACCAAGCGGAAAATTATTGGAGAAGAATTTATCCGCGTCTTCGAAGAAGAGGGTAAAAAGATTGGTTCGGTGGATTATTTGGCTCAGGGAACCATCTATCCCGATGTGATCGAGTCCGGTGCCGGTGACGCCGCGGTAATTAAGAGCCACCACAATGTAGGCGGTCTGCCTGACTATGTGGACTTCAAAGAAATCATTGAGCCCTTGCGCTCCCTCTTTAAGGATGAGGTGCGGACTTTAGGACAGGAGCTGGGACTGCCGGATTATTTGGTATGGCGTCAGCCATTCCCCGGCCCTGGATTAGGTATCCGGGTCATTGGTGAAATTACCAAGGAAAAATTGGATATTCTGCGGGATGCCGATTATATTTTCCGGGAAGAGTTGCGTCTGGCTGGACTGGATCGGGATGTGCATCAATACTTTGCGGTGCTTACCAATATGCGTTCTGTTGGCGTTATGGGTGATGGACGTACCTATGATTACACCTTGGCGCTGCGTGGTGTCACAACTACCGACTTTATGACTGCTGACTGGGCTAGAATTCCCTACGAGGTTTTGGAGAAGGTTTCCAACCGGATTGTCAACGAGGTTCAGGGAATTAACCGTATTGTTTATGACATTACCTCCAAACCCCCAGCAACCATTGAGTGGGAATGATTTCAGAGGCCCGGAAAAGCCTGATATGACTGGGTTTTTGATGGGTTAAGGCCATTTGTGGCAACGATTTGATAACATTTTTTATGATTCATAAAAAGAGAGCTAACTGATTTTGATTAGTCAGTTAGCTCTCTTTTGTTTCTGTTATTTTTTCAGGGCAGTGAAAGAAAAACAGCAGCCTGGAGAGCCTTTTAATAGGAGCTCCTAGGCCACTGTTTTTTAGAAAGGGAGAAAAAGAATGTTAGGAGTATTCGATAAATAGGGTGCTATTTCGCCAAAAAACCTGA
>CALXEL010000084.1 GCA_944387315.1 uncultured Clostridia bacterium | reverse complement strand
AGCCATGGAACAGATACGATGGCTTACTCCGCCAGTGCACTCTCCTATATGCTGCAGGGATTACCTCTTCCAGTGGTTCTGACTGGTTCGCAGCTTCCGCTGCAAGACCCTCTCACCGACGGAGTAGAGAATCTGCGCACTGCCTTTGGGATGGCTTCCAGTGGCATAGGTGGTGTATTCATCGCCTTCAACCGAAAGGTAATACTGGGCTGCCGGGCTACCAAAACCTGTACCAGCGGCTTTGACGCCTTTGAAAGTATCAATTGCCCCAATCTGGCTCAAACCAGTACTTTGGGTTTGACATTCAATCAGGAAGTTATTTCACAGCTGCCCTCCCACCCCTTTTCCTTGCGGGATTCCCTGTGCACCGATGTCTTTTTGCTCAAACTGATTCCTGGCACCAAGCCAGAGTTATTTGAAACCCTGTGGCAGATGGGTTACAAAGGAGTGGTGATCGAAGCCTTTGGCTGTGGAGGAATCCATTTCCATCGCCGGGATCTGCCCACAGCTATCCACAAGGTCATCGAAAAAGGGATGCAGGTGGTTGTTCGTAGCCAGTGCTTCTATGAGCCCAGCGATCTCACCGCCTACCAGGTGGGTGTCAAACTGCTGGAAGCCGGCGCCATCCCAGCCGGAGATATGACCTGTGAAGCGGCAGTTACCAAACTGATGTGGGCACTGGCCAACTGCAAAGATACCGGAGAAATCCGTCAATGTTTTCAAACCAATCTGGTTGGAGAAATTCATCTGTAAAATGATAGGACCATACAAAGATACAGGCCGGGGGAATGAATTCCCCCGGCCTGTGTTTTATTTTCAGAAAACTCTTATTCTACATCGCCCAAAGCTTTGGCTTCCTCGATTACTTTGGACTCCAACTGGGATGGCAGCAGCTCATACCGCTCGAATTTCAGTACAAAACTGCCCCGGCCCTGGGTCATGGAACGCAGTACGGTTGTGAAATCATACATTTCACTCATGGGTACCTCGCCCTCGATTTCCTGCATGCCATTGCCTACGGGATTCATACCCAATACCCGGCCCCGGCGCTTGTTCAGGTCACCCATAATATCACCGGTATAGCTGTCGGGCACATAGACTTTCAGGTTGCCAATGGGCTCCAACAGAGCGGGAGAAGCCTGTGGGAAAGCGGCTTTAAAGGCCAGAGAGGCCGCTGTTTTAAAGGCCATTTCGGAGGAGTCTACCGGGTGGTAAGAGCCATCCACCAGAGTGGCTTTCACACCTACCACAGGATAGCCAGCCAGCAAACCTTTCTTCACAGATTCCTGCAGTCCCTTTTCTACTGCTGGGAAGAAGTTCTTGGGAACCGAACCGCCGAATACTTTCTCCTCAAATACCAGTTCCTCACTGTCACAGGGCTCAAACTCAATCCAAACATCACCAAACTGGCCATGTCCGCCGGACTGTTTTTTATGACGGCCCTGTACTTTGACCTTTTTGCGGATGGTCTCTCTGTAAGGCACTCTGGGGGCTACCAGGTCCACATCCACACCAAATTTATTTTTCAGCTTGGATACAACCACATCCAGATGCTGCTCACCCAAACCAGAGAGCACCTGCTGTTTGGTCTCCACGTTCTGCTCAAAACCAATGGTGGGGTCCTCTTCCATCAGGCGCTGCAGTGCCTGGGCCACCTTGCCCTCATCCCCTTTGTTCTTGGTCTTAATGGCCATAGAAAGGGTGGGAGCGGGGAATTTGGTCGGCTCAAAAGAGACCACCTGTTTGGGATCGCAAAGGGAATCACCAGTAATGGCGGTGGACAATTTGGTGACAGCGCCAATATCACCAGCGGAAATAAAGGCAGTATCCTCCTGTTTTTTGCCCTTCACATAGATAATCTTGCCAAGACGCTCAGGCTCACCGGTTCTGGCATTGACAGGGGTCAGATCACTGGAAAGTTTGCCAGACACTACCTTAATATAGGACAGCTTGCCCACAAAGGGGTCCGCTACGGTTTTGAATACATAGGCAGCCAAGGGAGCCTCATCGGTGCAGGGCACCTCCACCAGTTCTCCATCGGCAGTCTGAGCCATCTCGGCACCGCTCTCCCAAGCGGAGGGCAGATGGTCAACAATGGCATCCAGCAGCATATCCACACCTTCCATGGTAAAGGAAGAACCACAGAGCACTGGAGTGATGGTACCGCTTTTTACACCGGTATGAATACCCCGGATAATCTCATCCCGGGTAAACTGTTCACCGGAGAAATATTTCTCGAACAGTTCCTCATCTGTCTCGGCCACAGCCTCGGAAATAGCGGCAATCAAGCCCTCCAGACGATGTCCGGTATCCGGCATGGCTGTCTCGGAAATTTCGCCCTGTGCGTCGTATTTGTATGCCTTATTGTCAATGAGATTGATATATGACTGAACTACATGGTTCTCCACATAGGGAACAACCAGCGGGCAAACGCTGGGTCCAAACGCGGCTTTCAGCTCTTCCAGAACCTTGTAGAAATCTGCGTTTTCTGTATCCAGCTTGGAAACAAAGAACATTCTGGCCTTACCCAGCTCTACTGCCAGCTGGTAAGCCTTCTCTACACCAACGGTAACGCCGGATTTACCCGATACAGTAATCAGGACACTCTCAGCGGCCCGTACACCCTCATAAAATCCACCGGCAAAGTCAAACAGTCCGGGGGTATCAATCAAATTAATCTTGGTGCTGCCCCAGGTAAAAGGAGCGACTGCGGAAGAAACCGAAACCTTGCGCTTGACCTCTTCCGGGTCAAAGTCGCATACGGTATTGCCGTCCGCCACCTTGCCAAGCCGGTCAGAAGCTCCGGCTTTAAACAGTAAAGCCTCTGCCAGAGAAGTTTTTCCACTTCCTCCATGACCTGCCAATGCGACGTTTCTGATTTTTCCAGCCAAGTATTGTTTCATGGCTGCATCTCCCCTTTCATATGTTATTTGAACAGAGGGGAAAGTTCCCAATTGTTCAAATTGAATAGCTTAATTAAATAATATGAAACAATTATGGTATAATTATATAATTAAAAGGCTAGATGCGCAAGGGTTTCCCATAAAAAACTACGCCGCCCCAATACAAAATAAGGGCGGCGTATTGTGCATTCTGTTAGGAAGATAACAATTTTTTAGTAACGGCGCAAGCTGGGCAGCAGCAGGATCATCAGTGCCCAGAAGGTTTGATAGGTCAAAAGCAATTCAAAAGTGACACTGTCAATAGAACCGGTAAAGGCGAAATAAGCCACTGCTCCATACCCCAGCAACATCCCGATACCCTGTAAAATGGTACCCAGCAAAATCGCTCCCTTGGCTGACAGAATCCCCCGGATAGCCCGCAGCTTGGACAAAATGGTACCATCGTAAACAAACTCACTGCGAATCCGTTCTCTGGGGGCAGTCATCTGGTAGTACTCCTCATGGACCTTAGCTGGCACCATCCGAACCAAATCCGCAGGATATCCATACACCTCTTCCATTTTTTCCGGTGTAATATTGGGGTCGGTGGTGTGGATAAGCAGGGTAATGTCCCGCCGGGCCAGGCTGTCCAGTGCATCTGAAATATCCGCGTCCTGGTGATAGCTGAGAATAAACATGGCAGTCAGCTCACCGGAATTGGACAGGTAAAGAAGCTCCCTGCCATCCTTGGTAAACTTTTTCTCGTAGTCCTGGGAAGGGGTGTCGATGGAGTGGTGATGCATCAGCTCCCGGTTGCCAATGAGCACCCGTTTGCCTCCTACCCAAGCTGAGAGGCCCATACCATCTTCATATACCAGGCTGTCCACCTCTTTGAGAATGCGTTCCTGGTTGCCAATAATCTTTAAAAATACGCTGGCCAAGGCTCCGTCGCATTTACAGATAACACTGGCCGCGTCCAAAATGGCCTCGTCAATCCGCTTCTGATCAAAGGACTTGATACCATGAAGCAAAATAGTCCCCGCGGGAAAAAGTTCGGTAGCCCCCACCATCAAACCATTGATGTCATCAAAGTGGTCCAAAGCGGTAAAGCCCGCTACCATTGCCCCATTGGCAGTCAATTTCCCAGACATCCGAAGCAGGGGCAGATTGCCAGTGATGGTGGTGGTAAAGGGTGCGCAGATACACATGAGGGCGGTAAAGGCCGTCAAGGTAGCAAAGGGGTCTCCGCTGAGGAAATAGGCCACTACACTGGCCACCAAGGTAAATACAAAAAAGAGCGGGGTGGTAATCCTGCTGAGATTTTCACCATAATCCTCGGTGTAGGAAAGCTCCAAAAAGTTTGTGAAGAACTCTCCTTGGGCGCTGTAAGCAATCACAGGAGATTTCAAATCAGAGCCCCGGGTAAGCTCTCGGGCCAAAGCCCTGTTTTGAATGGTCATCACACCATACCGCTTGGCTTTTCCCGGCGCGATCATGGCAAAATTCCGCTGGATTCGGAATATCATAAATAGTTTGCCCAAGGTGTTAAAGACCAGCCCCAGAGCAGTGATGGCAAAGTAGTAATGAACACCGGTTGTTCCTACCATCTCGGGGAAGGCGATCAAGGCCACCCCCTGGGCAATGGACGCCAAAACCGCCAGCGCCACCGGGCTGTCCCCATCCGCCTTCATCTTGAACAGCGACATGAGGCCTCCGCCTACCGTGGTGTTGCAAAACAGGGTGGAAAGGAGCAAAAGCCCCAAACTGGTCCCAATAAAGGCCCGCATATTCTCATCGGGCAGCATAAAGAAAAACAAAGGCAGTTTCAAATTGTCCAAGGCGAATGCGAAATAGAGAATCCATCCAAAACAGAAGGTAGTGACAAACAGCCGGATAAACAACCCGAACTTAATGGAGCGGATATCCTTTAAAATGGCTCCCGCATCAGCCGGCCGGTTATAGTCATCGATCTCCTGAGGGAAATCCTCAAACAGATCGTCCTGATTTTCTGGCTCCTGGGGAGGATTCTTCTCCCGTTTGGCCTTTTTCTTGCCCTTTTGCTTTGGCGGCTGGGAAACATCAGAGGAATCTTGCAGATCGTCCTCATCCAGCTGAGGGATCCGCATATCAATGCGGGTACTGCTGGTGTCTTCCTCATAGTCCAAAGCCCGATCCTGCACAACCGCTACTGGCCGCTGCACAGTTCGCTGCTCCGGCTGATCCCGGTATGCCACCGGTTGACGATTGGCTTTTGCCCGATTGAAATTCTCTTCAAAGTCCGGCTCTTCCTCTTCGGGAGGAACCAGGGAACCATGGTCCCCAAATGCGGCCGCCAAATTCCCTCTGGATTGTTTTTTCTTTCCGGAAAGTACCGAAACAGGCTCACGCTGGGCCTGTGCTGACCGATGAAAAGCAAAGCGGGAACGAGTTTCCTCCTCCGGCTCCTCCCATTGGGTCAGATCCTCCTGTTCCTCCCACCGGGCCTCTCTGGAAACTGAGTCGGCGGGACGCACTTCTCTGTCTCCCCCAAATTTGGATCTTCTTTGCCCAAAAGACTTTTTCTCTGAAAGGGGAGCCTGCTGGGGCTGCTCTTCATAATCCAGGTCTTCCCCTCTCCTTTGTGGAGGTTGGAAAACACTGCGCTCCTGACGGGTGGAAGCCCGCCGGGGCTCTTGCTCATAGGCCTCATAAATCCCATCATCGGTGGGGTTTTGCCTCCGGGGTGGAGCAAAACGCTCCTGACGGGGGGAAACCCGCTGAGGCTCCTGCTCATATTCCTCATATATCTCATCATTGGTACGGCTCCGCCTCGGTGGCGGTGCAACCCGTCCCTGACGTCCAGAAGACCGCCGGGACTCCTCATAATACTCCTCTTCCTGCCAATTTTGCCTCCGGGGATTTGAGGCGGACGAAGCGCCATATGTCACCTTGGAGGAGGAACCAGCGCCCGGACGAAAATAGCCAGAATAGGTGGGTGTCTCATCCTCTTCCAAAGTTCGCTCTGATCGGGGGGTATAACTGGAATGAGGGTACTCTCCCTGGGCAGACGTCAGGGAAGCGCCTGTCTCTCTGCGGCTCTTTTTCCGCTTGATCTCCTCCAGAATATCATCCACATTGTAATTTTTGTCCATCTTTCTTCCCCTCCCCTGGACAGTATCTTATTTGGACGGAATTTGTTGTCTCTGACGGGCAATCTCATACATAACAATGCCTGC
>CALXEL010000083.1 GCA_944387315.1 uncultured Clostridia bacterium | reverse complement strand
CCCGCCTTGAACACGAACTCCTTGCCGAACCGCTCCTCGGTGTACCGGTGCACGTAGCTCTGGTACTCACCGGAGAAGTTCAGGTCAATATCCGGAGCCTTGTCCCCATCGAAACCCAGGAATGTCTCAAAGGGAATGTTGTGGCCGTCCCGGTTGTAAGGAGTACCGCAGATAGGACAGTTTTTCTCTGGCAGGTCAAAGCCCGACCCCACTGAGCCATCGGTGATAAACTCACTGTGTTTGCACTTGGGGCAGACATAGTGAGGAAATAAGGGGTTGACTTCCGAAATACCCGCCATGGTAGCCACAAAAGAGGAACCTACCGATCCTCTGGAACCAACCAGATAGCCGTTTTCCTCCGATTTGGCCACCAGCTTCTGAGCGATAATATAGAGTACTGAGAAGCCATGTTTGATAATGGAGCTTAGCTCCCGGTCCAATCTTTTTTCCACAATCTCAGGCAGCTTTCCGTTTTCCTCGTAAAGCTCCCGGGCTCTTCCCCAGGTGATTCGCTGCAGATCCTCTTCCGCTCCCTCAATGGAGGGGGTATAGGTGCCGTCAGGGATGGGCTTCATATTCTCAATGGAATCAGCGATGGCGTTGGTGTTGGTGACAACCACCTCAAAGGCTTTTTCCTCGCCCAGGTAAGAAAACTCCTCCAACATCTCATCTGTAGATTTAAAATAGAGAGGCGCCTGCTGATCCGCGTCCTTAAAGCCCTGGCCAGCCATGAGAATCTCCCGGAAAATGGCATCTTCCGGATTGAGGAAGTGGACATCCCCTGTGGCCACTACCGGCAGACCCAGCTTTTCTCCGATCCGCACAATGGTCTTGTTCATATCTTGCAGCTGCTCCACCGAGTGGACCCGGCCCTCCCGCAACAGGAACATATTATTGCCAATGGGCTGAATTTCCAGGAAATCATAAAAGCGGGCAATGTCACAGAGCTCACTGAAGGGCTTTCCATCGAGAATCGCTCTGTAAAGTTCTCCAGCTTCACAAGCGCTTCCTACAATGATTCCTTCCCGGTGTTTGACGATTTCACTTTTGGGAATTCTGGGCCGCTTATAAAAATATTGGAGATGGCCCATGGAAATCAACTGATAGAGGTTCTTAAGCCCCGTTTGGTTTTTAGCAAGCAGGATAATGTGATAGGAAGTGAGTTTCTTGGGATCGCCCGCGGTTAAAGCGGTATTGATGCCGTCTACTGTATCAATCCCTTTATCGGTGGCAATCAGCTCCATCATTTTAATGAAGATTTCCGCCAAAACTCTGGCATCATCTGAGGCGCGATGGTGTTGGAAGGGGGGCAGCTTCAAATGGTTGGCCACTGTATCCAGCTTATGATTTTTGATATTGGGAAACAGGGAACGTGCAATGGGAACCGTGTCGATATATGTAAAGGAAAATCGCTTGCCACTTCGTTTACAGGCAGCTTTTAGAAACCCAGTGTCAAAAGGCGCGTTGTGGGCCACCAGTACTGTGTTGTCATCCCCACAGAATTGGTAAAAGGCCTCCAGTGCCTCCTGTTCCGAGGGAGCGTCCTGCACCATTTCGTTGGTAATCCCAGTCAGTCGGGTAATTTCCTCGGAAATCATCTTCTCTGGATTGACGAAGGTGTTAAACTCCTCCACAATCTCCCCGTTTACTACCCGCACCGCACCAATTTCGGTCATCCGCTCGGTGGCTGCCGACAGCCCAGTGGTCTCCAGGTCAAATACAATGAAGCTGTCCTGGAAGGAACGCTTGTCCCCTCCCACTACAGCTGGGATCATATCGTTAACATAATACCCCTCTACACCGTAGAGGATTTTGATGTTGCCTCCCCCTTTTTTGACTGCTTTTTGAGCATTCATTGCATCAGGAAAAGCCTGGGCCACACCATGGTCGGTGATAGCGACTGCCTTATGGCCAAACTTCGCCGCCAGGGATACTAGCTTGCCCGCCTCGGTCATACCATCCATGGCAGACATATTGGTGTGCATATGAAGCTCTACCCGCTTCTGGGGCGCCTTATCCTCCCTGTTGATCCGTTTCACAGTGGCAATGTCGTAGGGGCGGATGGTGACCTCCCGGTCGTACTTGTCATAGGATGCCTCACCCTGAGCCAAGATGGTCTTACCTTTTCCCAGCTGACTTTCGATATCCTGTGCCTTGTCCCTTTCCGAGATAATTTTAAGGGTATTGGAACTGGTGTAATCGGTAAAGTTGATGGAAAAAATCACCTTACTGCCATCCCGGGTGACCTTGCTTTCCATGGAAAATATATCCCCCCATACAACAACCCGTCCACTTTCCGGCCCCACTTCCGAGAGGGCAATGGGTCTCGCCTTAATAGGCCGTCCCATTACCACAGCCATGGAATCCGGCTCAAAAGGCAATCCTTCAATGTCAAAAGCAAACCCTCGTGTCTTGGGTTTGGGAGGCAAAGCCGGTCCATGCTGCTGGGACTGAGGCTGTGGCTTGGGAATCTGCGCCTCTGCCTTGGCCATCGTCTCCTGATAGTGGGGATCATTCTGATCCACTGTCAGCACCCCATCAAAAACCACCTGTACCTGCCGTCCAAACTCCTGAGCAATCACTTTGGCGATCCGCTCGCCACAGTGCTCCCGTTCCAACCACTCGGCTCCACCATTTTGCAAGGTAATGGTCAGGCAATCGCCATTGAGGCAGGCTTTAGCCCCCATCAAAAAACCGTTGATCCGCAACCCTTGATGTTTCAGCTCCAAATCCAGGCTTTCCAAATAGTCCGGCCCAAAGAGGCCGCTGTCATAACAGGGGATCAGACGCACCTGACCCAGCTGCAGCCCCTGCCGCAGCTGATCCTCCCCCTGAAAGAGATTGTGTTTATCTACAAGCTGTTCAAAGGCCACCTGGGCCACCAGGCTGCGGTCAGCCATATCAATGGTGAGGTGGGCAATCTCTCCCCATCCAATTTTTTCTAACAGTTCCTCTGTGAGATAACTTTCAAAAACTTCACTTAGCTTTTTCAATCCGCTCAAACTCCATCAATCTCTGTTCCAATCCTGTTACATTTCATCAATATATCGGAGCAATGTCTCAACCAATTGGTTTTCCGGGACTTTGCACAAAACTTCACCATGCCGGAAAATAACGCCTTCCCCATTGCCACCGGCAATACCGATGTCCGCTTCCCTGGCTTCCCCAGGGCCGTTGACAATACAACCCATAACAGCCACTCGTATGGGTTTCTCGCAGTCCCTGAGGGCTTCTTCAACCTGCTTTGCCAGTTCAATCAGGCCAATTCGGGTTCGGCCACAGGTGGGACAGGAGACGATGGTCACACCCTTTTGCGCCCGGCCAGCAGCCTTTAAAATATCATAAGCCGCTGGGATTTCCTCTGCCGGATCGGCAGTCAGAGATACCCGGATGGTATCTCCAATGCCATCCGCCAACAGGGACCCAATCCCAATGGCGGATTTCAGCAAGCCGATTTTTGGAGTACCCGCCTCGGTTACTCCCAGGTGAAGAGGATAGGGAAAGGTTTGTGCCGCCAATCGGTAGGCATCCAGCATAGTCTTGACATCTGAGCTTTTCAGCGACAGAACTATATCATAAAAGCCCAGTGACTCCAGCAGACCAATGTGGTACCGGGCACTTTCCACCATAGCCTCTGGGGTAGGATGGCCGCCATATCTATGTAAAATTTCCGGCTCCAACGAACCTCCATTGACCCCAATGCGAATAGGCACACCATGGTCTTTACAAGCTAAAGCCACCTGGCGTACCCGATCCATACTTCCAATATTGCCGGGATTGATACGAATTTTATCTATGCCCTCCTCCAAGGCTGCCAAAGCCAGCCTGTAATCAAAGTGGATATCCGCCACAATAGGGCAGTTCACCGCCTGTTTGAGGGGGCGGATCAGATCCAGGCCCGCCCTGCCAGGCACCGCAATGCGAATGATCTGGCATCCTGCCTGCTCCAGTGCCCTGGCCTGGGCTATATTCGCTTCTATATTTTCAGGGGGCAGGTTGAGCATGGACTGGACCACAATGGGAGCGTCCCCACCAATGGTGAAATTTCCCACCCTCACTTCTCTGGTTTTATGGCGTATCATAACCCTGCCCTCCCTAGCTTACCTTGTTACTGAAAGAATTTTGCAATGTCGTTAAAAGTGACGAAAACCATCAGCCCCATCAGAGCCACCAACCCCGCCACATTGATATATCCCTCTATATTGGGATTCACTGGTTTGCCCCGTACCGCCTCGATCAGCAAAAACACCAGTCGACCGCCATCCAGGGCAGGTATTGGCAAAAGGTTGAAGATACCCAGGTTGATGGTGATAATTGCCACCAGGATCAGCATATAATCCAGACCCAATCCGGAGGCTTCTCCAATAGCGGTAGCGACCCCTACCGGTCCGGAAAGCTGGTTGATGGAATATCGTCCGCCAATCAGATCCACAAAGGACATCCAAACTTGCTTTACAATTGAAACTGTCCAGTCAAAGGCGTAAACCGGGACATTCCAAAAGTTTTTTGCAACTCCTTTTACAATAAAGTCCAGCTTAATGGCTTTGACGCCATCCTGTACCTCTTCCATTCGAAAGGTTACCCCATCGAGAGCCACCCGCTGGCCATCCCGAACCACTACCATATCCACAATGCCGTCATCTTCCCGCATCAGCTCATAGGAGATGTCATTGGAGGTGCGGATTCGTTTGCCATTGATCTCCACGATTTTGTCACCAGCCTGCAAATACTGGTTACTGGTGGCACCTTGGGCAAAGGAGTGAATCTCAGTAGTGGCAATTCCACTGCTCATCATTACCAATGCCAGCATAATAACATATCCCAGCAGGAGATTCATAAAGGCACCTGCCGCGATAATCACAAACCGCTTTGCCGGGCTCTTGTTGCAGAAAGCACCAGCGTCACCACTTTCTGAATCTTCCCCCTCCATGCTGACAAACCCACCAATGGGCAGCAGGCGCAGGGCGTAGGTGGTTTCACCCTTTTGGGTTTTCAGCAAAACTGGTCCCATGCCCAAGGCAAACTCATTCACCTTTACACCAGCTTTTTTAGCCGCCAAAAAATGGCCCAGCTCGTGGAAAAAGATCATAAACCCGAATACCAATACAACAACAATTCCGGTAAATACCATATTCAGCAAAGTATCACAACCTATCTAGAAATTAAAGTAGCTTCTTACAAAACTCCGGGCTTCCCCATCCGCTTGCAACAAATCCTCCAAAGTGTAATCTGCTGTGCTCCCCAGCTGCGCTACAGCGGCTTCTACCACCTGCCCTATCTGGAGAAAAGAGATTTTTCCAGCCAAAAATGCCGCTACAGCGGCCTCATTGGCTCCATTCATCACGCAAGGTGTCAAACCTCCGGCTCCAATCGCCTGACGTGCCAGGTTCAAACAGGGAAAAGTTTCGTTGTCTGGACGATAGAAACTCAATGTACCATACTCCACCAAATCCAATTCCCCAACTGGGCACTCCACCCGCATTGGGTAGGTGATGGCATACTGAATGGGCAACCGCATATCCGGCACACCCATCTGTCCAATCACCGAGTGATCGACAAAACAGACAGCAGAGTGCAGTACGCTCTCCCGGTGTATGACCACCTCCACCTGCTCTGGCCGCAAGCCAAACAGCCAAACTGCTTCAATCAGTTCCAAACCCTTATTCATCATAGTAGCCGAATCCACTGTCAGTTTTGCTCCCATTGACCAGTTGGGGTGATTGAGAGCCTGGGCAATGGTCACCTGAGCCAATTCCTCTTTAGTCTTCCCAAAAAAAGGCCCGCCTGACGCGGTCAGAATAATTTTTTTGATGGGGTTTCCCACTCTGTCCTGTAAACACTGAAAAATAGCCGAGTGCTCGCTGTCTACCGGCAAAATCGCAGCCCCATGGGCCTTGGCAGTGTCCATGACCAGACGGCCTCCAGCCACCAAAGTCTCCTTGTTGGCCAGAGCCACTGTTTTACCGGCTCTCAGTGCCGCTAAGGTGGGGCACAACCCCGCCATGCCCACAATAGCGTTTAACACTAGATCTGCCTCTTCCAGTGCCGCTATCATCTCCAGCGCCTGTGTTCCTCCCAATACTTCAACAGCAGTATCAGCCAGACGAATTTTCAGCGTCTTGCAGCCATCTGGATCGGTAACCACCACATACCGGGGAGAAAACTCCCGGGCTTGCGCCTCCAAAAGACCGATATTCCGGTGAGCCGCCAACGCCAAAATCTTATATCCCTGTCTGCGGCAAATATCTAAGGTCTGTGTTCCGATAGAACCAGTGGAACCCAACAATACAATTTTTTTTGTCATATCTTCTTCCCCATCATAGTAAGCAAAAACGACCGGACAAGTTCCCCTATCGGCCGTTTTCTTAGCAAAAGCAAACCATATGAAAGGTATCTGCTTTCCTTTGTTATATAGATAGTAAAGCCGCCAGCGGAATATGCTGAGAAAGAATAAAAACCGCTGGAACTACCAAAAGCACACTGTCAAACCGATCCATAACTCCACCATGACCCGGCATAATAGAGCCAAAATCTTTTACATTGTTTTGCCTTTTAATGACTGAAGCCGCCAGATCTCCTACCATGCCAGCTGCCGCCAAAAATGGAGCGGACAACAAAACAACTGGATAGTTAACCGCTAAAGTGGAGCCTCCAAAAAGATAGGGAGTGATCCAACTAAAAATCAAGCTATATAGCACCACCGAAATGGTTGAGACAACAGCACCACCGATGGCACCCTCCACCGTCTTTTTGGGACTGATCAGGGGCGCTAGCTTACGCTTTCCCCAAAAATGGCCGGCAAAATACGCCCCAGTATCTGCCATCCAGGCAGAGGCCAAAGCGAAGCCTGTATAATAGATTCCCAACTCTATCCCCATTCTATCACGCATATAGATAGCGGTTGTCAAAGAAAATGGGATAACCAAGGTCATAAAAAATACAAATCCAATCTTTTCCACATGAATGGTTTGATGGTGTTTTAAAAGAACCGCCAGCAATACAAAAACAAATATGTAGCAGAGGACTGGCAACAGACGCATCATAATTCGAGTTGTAAAAAATGGAATACAGGCAGCAAAAGAAAAAGCGGTAACCGCAATAATCTTATTTTGCAGACATCCTGCCACCTTTAAAATCTCATATACACCCATTAAAGAAACCAGACTGACCGCCCAGTTCAAAAGAGGAGTATCAAAATAGTTGAGCACGATTGCTAGAATTGTCAGGCCAAATACAGCTGATATAAATCGTTGCTTCACCCTTAAATTCCTCCAAACCTTCGGCTTCTGGTACGATACTCCTTTAGGGCTTGATCTAAATGGTTGGGAGTAAAGTCTGGCCAAAGTACATTCATAAAAATAAATTCTGAATAAGCAGACTGCCAGGGCAAAAAATTGGATAATCTCATTTCCCCACTGGGGCGAATGATCAAATCAGGGTCTGGCTGTCCAGCTGTATATAGATATGAGGCAAAGCATTCCTCATCAATCTCATCCAGAGAAAGAGTGCCATCACCAATAGCCTGAGCAATTTTTTTAGCGGCCATGGTAATTTCAGCCCTACCACCATAGTTTAAGGCGATGTTAACAGTAATACCTGTATTGTCTTTGCTTTTTTGCGCTACATCCAAAGCCATATCCCGCACGTCCTGCTCCAATGGCTCCAAATTACCTAAAAAACAGATCCGAATATTTTCTTCCGTATGCCGATATACTTCCCGCAGGTAGCTGCGCAATAAATCCATAATGGCATCGATTTCTTCTTTGGGACGCTTCCAGTTTTCGGTGGAAAATGCATAAACGGTCAGGTAGGGAATTCCCAAATCCCTACAATACCGCGCAATCTCCTGAAAGGCTTTCGCCCCTTGCTTATGTCCCATTTGGCGAGGCAAACCACGCTGTTTCGCCCACCGGCCATTGCCATCCATAATAATACCTATATGAGCTGGCAGCTGGTCCGTATGCTCTGTTATTTTTTGATCAGCCATGGTTTGCCCTCCAAACACAATCTAAGTAGTAAGTGCCTTAGATTTCCATAATCTCTTTTTCTTTGGCAGAACCCATGGTATCTGCTTCTTTACAATACTTGTCAGTCAAATCCTGAATTTCTTTTTCCAGGTTTTTCTGATCATCTTCAGTGATTTCACTGCTTTTTTTCATTGCTTTGAATTTGTCGTTGGCATCCCGACGAATGGAACGAATGGCCACCTTGGCATCCTCGGTTGTTTTGCCGATTCCTTTGCACAACTCTTTTCTCCGTTCCTCGGTAAGAGGTGGAAAAGCAATTCTCAATACACTGCCATCGTTGTTGGGGTTGATGCCAATATCAGACGCCTGAATGGCTTTTTCAATGGATTTTAAAGTAGAGCGATCCCAAGGCTGTACCACCAATACTCTGGCCTCCGCCACAGAAATGGCAGCCATTTGGTTAATGGGGGTTGGAGCGCCATAGTAATCTACAGTGATTTTATCCAGGACGGCCGGATTGGCACGGCCAGCACGGATAGCGGCAAATTCCTTGGACAGCACATCCAAAGTTTTCTTCATTTTCTCTTCATAGGGCTTGACATGTGGGCTCATGATTAAACCTCCTTGACAATAGTTCCAACATCCTCACCCATAACGGCGCGGACGATGTTTTCAGGATCATTGAGACTGAATACCAAAACCGGGATACTGTTATCTTTACACATGGAAGCGGCTGTCATATCCATTACCGCCAGTTCCTTGTTTAGGACCTCACTAAAGGAAAGAGCCTCATATTTTACAGCGTCACTGAATTTTTTAGGATCTTTGTCATAGACTCCGTCCACCAGTGTGGCCTTTAAAATAATATCGGCATTGATTTCCGCAGCTCGCAAAGAGGAAGCAGTATCGGTGGAGAAGAAAGGACTTCCTACACCACAGCCAAAAATAACAACCCGTCCCTTTTCCAGGTGGCGTACCGCCCGATTGCGTATGTATGGTTCCGCAATAGATTGCATAGAAATAGCGGTCTGTACCCGTACCGGCACATCCAGTGCCTCCAGGGCGTCAGCCAGCGCCAGGGCGTTAATTACAGTAGCCAGCATACCCATGTGGTCCGCGCGAGTACGATCCATTTTTCCACTGGACCGGCCTCTCCAAAAGTTACCCCCACCGACTACAATAGCTACCTGCACACCCATGGCAACACAGTCTTTAATTTTCTCACAGATGGCATATACTACATCGTAATTGATTCCAAATTTGGAATCACCGGCAAGGGCCTCTCCACTGAGCTTAATAAGGACACGCTTATACTTTGGTTCCATCCAGGACCCTCCTGTCTGTTTATCATTCCGTTATATAAATTCCAACTGAAATGCCGCTGAACATATACCATTACAGATAAAAGAACAGCAAAAATTGCCCATCTTCCACAGATTTTGGGCAATGTTTTAACCAAAAAAGGCTGCTTTTTCATCCATTCCTATGTTCTGCTTTTCAAACATTATATTTATTTTACAATACCTGTTTCTATCTGTAAAGGGTTTTCCTGTGAACAATGTATGATCTTTGAAAATATAATTGACCGTTTCTTTTGAATTAAACCTGCCAGGCATAAAAAAAGCCACAAGGTGACTTGTGGCTTTTTATTGTACTACTTAGAGGCTTACTTTACCATGCTGGCAACTTCGTCAGCAAAGTTATCCTCTCTCTTCTCCAGACCTTCGCCCTTCTCAAAACGGACAAAGTCTACGATAGAGATGGAACCACCCAGCTCTTTGGCGGTTTTTTCGGTGTAAGAGCCAACGCTGAACTCAGCATCTTTTACAAAGGCCTGATCTACCAGACAGTTCTCCTTGAAGAACTTCTTGATCTTGCCGTCTACCATCTTCTCAATAACCTGAGCAGGTTTGTTCTTCAGCTTGTCATCGTTGGCGATCTGAGCCATGAGAATCTCTTTCTCCTTGGCCAGAACCTCAGCGGGAACGCTGCTCTCGTTGAGATAGCTGGGAGAAATAGCGGCAATCTGCATAGCTACATCCTTGGCGTAAGCTTTAAACTCATCCTTGGCAGCTACCTCAGGAGTAGTGTCAAACTTAACCATTACGCCAATCCGGCCGCCGCCATGGATATAGGTCATAACGGTACCCTCATAACGGGCAAACCGACGGATTTTCAGATTCTCACCAATAACCAGGATCTTCTCACGCAGCAGGTCAGAAACCTTCTCCTGAGTACCAGCAGCAGTGCACTCCAGCAGAGCGTCAACATCAGCAGGATTCTGCTCTACAACGGTCTGAGCGCAGGTGGATACAAACTTCATGAACTCATCGTTCTTGGCAACAAAGTCGGTCTCGGAGTTAACCTCGATAACAGCGCCAACCTGTTTTGCCTCATCCACTACAGCGTATACAACACCTTCAGCGGCAATACGGCCGGCTTTCTTGGCAGCAGCAGCCAGACCTTTTTCACGCAGAAACTCAATAGCCTTATCCATATCGCCCTGAGACTCGGTCAAAGCTTTTTTACAATCCATCATACCGCAGCCGGTCTTCTCGCGGAGCGTCTGTACGTCCTTAGCTGTAAAAGCCATTTTATATTCCTCCCAAACAAAATTTAAAGTAGTATTTCTCTTAAAAGTAGCCCGAACAGTATCTTGCCCGGGCCACTTCACATTCATTCTAAATTATTCAGCGGCCTCTTCAGACTCTGCTTCTTCAACATCCGCAGCGGCCTCAGCACCCTGTCTGCCTTCGATGATAGCGTCAGCCATAGTCTGAGAAATCAGCTTAACAGCACGAATCGCGTCATCGTTGCCAGGGATTACATAATCGATCTCATCGGGATCACAGTTGGTATCAACAATAGCTACGATGGGAATACCCAGCTTCTTGGCTTCCTGTACAGCGATTCTCTCCTTGCGGGGATCAACTACAAACAGAGCGCCAGGCAGTCTGTCCATACCCTTGATACCGCCCAGGAATTTCTCCAGTTTCTCAATCTCCAGCTCCAGCTTGATTACTTCCTTCTTGGGCAGACGGTCAAAAGTACCATCTTCCTGCATTTTCCGAAGCTGAGCCAGACGGTCAATTCTGCGGCGAATGGTTTTGAAGTTGGTCATCATACCACCCAGCCATCTAGCATTTACATAATAAGCACCAGCACGCTCGGCCTCTTCCTTTACAGAATCGCCAGCCTGTTTCTTGGTGCCTACAAACAGTACGCTCTCTCCGTTAGCGGAAAGATCCCGCACAAACATATAGGCATCTTCCAGTTTCTTTACAGTTTTCTGCAGGTCAATGATATAAATACCATTTCTCTCTGTAAAGATATACTGTGCCATTTTGGGGTTCCATCTACGAGTCTGATGTCCGAAATGAACACCTGCCTCGAGAAGTTGTTTCATTGATACTACGCCCATGATTTCATGTTCCTCCTTTGGTTTTAACGCCGCCGCTTTACGCATTTTGCTTGGCCATCCCCGAAGGGACACCAGCCAAAACAATTGTAAAGCGTGTGTTTTGCTGTAATAGTATACCATGCACATTCAGCAATTTCAATAGCCTTTGGCAACTTTTTTTGGAATTTTAAGCATGAAACAATCCACCCAAACCACCCAAGCCCCGAGGTCGCTTCACAGGGCAACAGTAATTGACTAAGATTGTGTCTTCCCCTATCAGCTGGATATCGTTCCAGCCAATGACAATGTCATCTTCCCTGCCCAATAAACCAAAAAGCCGGTATTTTCCATAGATGACAATCGAGACCAAACAGGCGGTTCCTGTGTCAATTTCCACATCACAGACACATCCTAATCGCGTCCCGTCATTGACACATACTACATCCTTATAGCGGAAATCAGCCACTCGACAGAGCAAAGCCATCACCTCCCTTTTATATATACGGTTGAATAGACCCAAATATGTTTTGACAGCAACATGCATATTCCCCAATAATGCCGTCCGAATCTTGGAACCCCATTTCATTGACAGTCCTTTCCCTGTTGGGTATGCTATAAATAGAATACTCTTTTATCAGGAACAGAAAGAGGTGTCAGCTATGACTTGCCGCGAGAAAATCGCCCCCATGTTTTACATTGAAGAACACGCCGTTCTGTATGCCTTGCTGGTACGGGCTGCCCGTACCCTCTATGGACAACAAGGAACCGCCGCTTCCATCAGTGGGACAAAACTGTATGCCACCCAGCGGGGAAACCGCATGGCCGACCGTACTTTGGCGGATGGCCGAGAGTGTACCCCTCTTAACTATATGATCTATTCCGAGTGGCAGGACAGTAAAAGCTGGTCGGAGGGAAAAACCATCAGTCTCTCGCCAGTCCATCATACCCAAACCTTGCGCTGCGGCTGGTATGACAGTTGGCGCAAACATGATTTGCTGGAGGACGGCAAACTATATTGTGAATATGTGGACGCCTATTTGGTAAAGGGCTACAACCCAAACAATCAGCTTGAGCTGCGGGAAACCCTCTCCCATGAGGGAAACTGCTGTGACTTTTATTGGATTGGGCGCAGTTTTTCCAGTGAACAGGAACTGAGGCAAGCTATGGAGCTGGCCGCACAGTTGTCCCCCAAGACAGTCAAAGACTTTCTCTACCACAGCGGACATCTTCTTTCCGCCATGAGCCAGGCCTACACCGACTGTTTGGGAGAAGAAGCGGCCCAAACCATTACCAATCAGGCGCTGGAAGAATTCAAAAAACGTTTTGGAAAGGAAAAATGGGAAGCACTGCTTTTGGAAAGCAATCAAGACTTCACAAAAGCGGATTAAAACACGAAGCAAATAAAAGCAGGGGCAGATGGAATATCTGCCCCTGCTTTTCTATAGCGTTCATCCGTTGCCGCCAGCTGTCGACTGGCGTTTTTTCATTTTGCGGTAGAAAGAATATTTTGTAGCGATTCTGGTGAGGGAGGAAACCAGGATAATACCCATAGCCAAAGCACCCGCTATGGAAAGGGTGTGGATACCCACTTCCAAAAACAGATCGGTCTCCCCATTGATAGCATGTTCCATCGCGTAATAGGCACCACTTCCCGGTACCAGGGGAATGAAAGCAATGACCAGATAGATAGTGGCGGGAGATTTGTGAACCCGGGCCATAACTTCTGAATACAAGGAAGCTGCCGCCATGGCGATAAAATACTGTGGAATATCGGTGGCAAACCATCCATTAAACATTAGGTAAACAAACCAGCTCATTCCACCGCCCAAAGAAGCCCAAAAAATCTTTTTAGGTTCCCGGATATTAAAGATATAACAAAATCCCAAAGAGGCTAGAAAAGCCCACACCACGCTGATATACTCACTCATAACATTGCCTCCAGTATCGGCCGCAAATAGGCCAGCGGTAAGGTTACCCCAACGGCGATACCTGTGGCGATCAAAATGGCTTCCGCCAGTTTAATCATACCGGCAATCAGGTCACCTGCAATAAAGTCCCGCATAGAATTGGTCACTCCAATACCAGGCACCAGGTTCATTAAAGTTCCGATAATCATTTTATCCATATTGTCGGCCAAAGAAATATTGACTCCCAAAACAGCCAATACCGCAACCATAAAACTGCCGGTGAGATTGGTAAAAAACACCCCGGACTGGAACCGGGACAAAACGGACAGCAACAGCTTGAGCAAAGCCCCCATCCCAATACTAAATAGGGCATCCCGGAAATTTCCACCAAAAAACAGTGTGAAAGCAAAAGAAATCAGCGAAAAATGAAATACCTGGCAGGCAAAAGAATAAACTGGGCGATTGCATATGGCCTGCATCTCCTGTTTAACCCACTGATAGCCAGGACACTCCCGGCAAACCTGTCGGGATAAATTGTTCAGCAAATCCACCTTATCAAAGTCCAGATCGTGAACCAAAACCCGTTTGGTTTTAGTGAGAGCATGTCCATCTGGTTGAGCAATAGACACCACTAAACTGGAAGGAATTGCAAAGACATCAATCTCATTAATGCCATAAGCCGCCGCCATGCGTTGAATGGATTCCTCAACCCGATAAATTTCCGCCCCATGCACCAACATCCAATACCCTATATTGGTGGTCATATCCAATAGTTCAAATGTCTCCATACTGTTTTCCATCCTGCCCTGTCCCCACTGTTTTACCCACTATACCAAGTAGCCGGTGCTTATTATAGCATATATTTTTTTAAAATCCTATGGGATTTTTAAGAGAGGCCAAAATATCAATAACAAGAATTGCCAGGGAGGTTCGTTTGTATCTTTTGAAAAAGACAGGCCAATACTTTAAGCGAAATCATCAGCTTAAAGGAGTTGTCGGTCTTGTATGTCAACAAAGTAGAGCTGACAGGAGTAAATACATCCAAACTGACCACATTGAAAGAAAAAGAAAAAGAAGTTCTCCTTCAAAGGATGAAAGAAGGAGACAAATCTGCCAGAGAAGAATTAATCAACGGAAACCTGAGGCTGGTCCTCAGTGTCGTGCAAAAATTTTTAAACCGGGGGGAAAATTTGGACGACCTCTTTCAGGTGGGATGTATTGGACTGATGAAAGCCATCGACAACTTTGACACAACTCTGAATGTTCGGTTTTCCACCTATGCTGTCCCCATGATTATTGGGGAAATCCGACGCTATCTTCGGGACAACAACGCCATCAGGGTCAGCCGCTCCATGCGGGATACCGCCTACAAAGCCATGCAGACCAAAGAAAGGCTCACCAATGAAAACCTCAGAGAACCCACCATTGATGAAATCGCAAAAGAGATGGGAATGGCCAAGGGACAGGTGGTACTGGCCCTGGAATCCATTGTAGACCCAGTTTCATTGTATGAGCCTGTCTATTCTGACGGCGGAGACACCATTTTTGTTATGGACCAGGTGGGAGATACCGCCACCGATCAGGATTGGATGGATGAAATTGCCCTTAAAGAAGCCATCTCCGACCTGAGCGAACGGGAGAAAAAAATCCTCTCTCTTCGGTTTTTTATTGGGAAAACCCAGATGGAAGTGGCACAGGAAATTGGCATCAGCCAAGCACAGGTGAGCCGTTTGGAAAAAGGGGCCCTGTCCCGCATTAAAAAGAATCTGTGAATGTCAAAGGGCGCTGCCGCGGCAGCGCCCCTTCTTTACCTATTTCTCAAAATAGCTCATAACGACAGCGGCAACAATTTGAAAGCCGGTTTCCAGACTGGCAAGCTCCACATACTCTCCTCTGGTGTGGGCTCCCGCTCCCAGGTATCCTCCAAATGTCACCGCAGGAATTCCCATAGAGCAAGGAATATTACAGTCGGTGGAACCGGACCGGTAGACTGGCTCTTTGTAATACTGAGAAATGATAGCCCGGCATTTCTCACTGAGGGCCTGCTGCTTGTCTGGAGGTACCGGGCCCATACCCGGCCTTTGTCCAATCAGTTCCACATTTACTGTAATGCCCATATTGCGGTAGGTATCCACCACACTGTGGAAAAAACGCTCCATATATTCCAGACTAGGCTGATAGTCCGAACGGAACTCATACAGCATCTGGGCCTGTGCCGCAATGGTATTCACCGAAGTTCCGCCACTGATCATTCCCACATTGTAGGTGGTTTTGCCTCCCTGAGGAACCTTGACTGCATAGAGAGTATCAATCATCGACGCCAGATACCGAATGGCATTGCGATTGCCAAAGGCTCCATAGGAATGTCCCCCTTCGGTAATCACCTCTACCCGATACCGGTTGGAGCCAACGCACCGATTGACAACCGAGTCATAGGAGCCATCCAGGGAAATAAATTCGGTCACTCTGCTTCCGTAGTCCTCCATAATGCGGCGGCAGCCTACCAGGTTGCCCAGGCCCTCCTCGCCGGAATTGCAGACAAAAAGGACACCTTGAGACGCGGAAGGCTGATGTTGGGCTACATACTTGGCCAATAGCAGCAGGATTGCCAGATTGGTGGTATCATCTCCCACGCCCGGCGAATAAATTTTCCCATCTTCCATACGCAGCGGCATGGGCTCCAAATCGGGGAATACCGTATCGGTGTGAGCCATCACTACAACTATGGGGCCATCTCCCTCACACTGGTAGGGATAGACACAGTTTTTAGCGGCGTCAATATATACCCCCTGGGCACCAGCGCCTTCCAGATAGGCCTTGCAAAACTCCGCCCGCTTCTCTTCCTGATGGGAGGGCGCGGGAATTTTGCACAGCTCAACAATCAGATCCACCAGAGCCTGTTGGTTATCCCGCAAATAGTTTTCCATCTCCTGGCTCAGAAGCTCTTTCATGGCAAAACACCCCTTTGTTTTCTGATAAAATATCCTGCGGCTTTTGTCTCCATTATAGGGAATGCACAAACAAAAAACAAGCTTGCAAAACCAGAGGGTTTTACAAGCTTGTCTAAGATTTTTTATACTGGGGCGCCTTCCAGCAGAGCCACAGCATGGGCCCCATCCATTGAGGTCACCGAATAAATCCGGTACATATCATGGCTCATTCCCGATTCCAGAAGAAGTTGGGAAGCCCTCTGCCAATCATCTGGATTCACCCGTACCGAAATGCCGCAGCTTTTGCTGATTTCCCGCAGTGTAGGCATAATAATCACCGACAGCTTCTCCCCCAGAATTTTTTGGGCGGAAATAGCCGAGTGGGTATTGGCAAATACAATCAGCGCGTAGTCCACAGATCTGATCTCCCTTTACAGTGTAATGACCTTGGCGGCATCCAGCATCTGCTTAGAAATGTCATACATATTGCTCACATTGCCCACCTTAAGCTGATCGGCAATGCCATAGAAGTTGAGGCAGGTGCCACAGACATAGATTTCACAGCCTCTGCTCTCCAAAACCTTCAGGTGTTCCACAACCTGCTCATCCAGGGCGGTGAGCTTTACCCCGCTGTTCATAAACAGGATGGCTTTGGGCAGGTCATCCCCCTGAGAGAGGGTATAGAAAAACATCCGGATCAGGTTGGTGCCCAATTCCCGTTCCCCATCACCAATACAGTCATGGCCTACAAACAATGCCCAGTGGCCCTTGATCGGGACAGCGGGTTCTGCCTCTGTCTCAGCTGCCGGAACAGGCTCACCTGATGCGGAAAAGGCCACAGCAAAAACACCATCCTTCTCCTGGGTGGCAGTGGCGCAGCCCTGGCTGAGAGCCAGTTTTTCCAGGTTCTTCACCGCGGTGGAGTTATCCACTTCAATGACAAACTCCCGGTTTCCCCCATCAATTTCTTTTTTGGCCATCAAAACAGGCATGGGACAAGCCTTGCCTTTGGCGTCCAATACTACTGCCATTTTAGTACGTTCCTTTCTTATTTTAAAATTTGTTTTGCTTTTTGATACCCGATGACACTGGCTCCAATGGCTCCTGCCAGCTGAGCCATTGGGTGGGTCACCACTGGAAGCTGTAAAAATTCTTCCAGTGTACGGCAAAAAATCGGGAACTGGGCCAGTCCTCCGCTAAAAAATACCGTATCATGTAAATTGAGCCGCTTAGCGAAGAAGGAGGTCCGTTTGCAGATGGACTGGATAATTCCCAGTGCGATATCCCCCCGGTCCACCCCCTGGGCCAACAGGCTGACAATCTCACTCTCAGCGAAAACCGTACACATACTGGTGATGTTGACCGGATGCTTGCCCGCTACAAACTGATCGATATTTTTCAGGTCCTCTTCCAGAATCCGCATCATCACCTCAATGAACCTACCAGTTCCCGCGGCGCATTTGTCATTCATCAGAAAATCCACCACATTGCGGTCTCGGTCCAACAGAATGACCTTGCTGTCCTGTCCTCCAATATCCACAACCGCCCCGGTTTTTGGGCAGAGAAACGCGGCGCCTCTGGCGTGACAGGTAATCTCGGTCACCCGCTTATCCGCTTGGGGCAGCAGTTCCCGACCATAGCCAGTGGCAACCACATACCCCACCTGGTCTGTGTGCATCTCCTCATACAACCGGCGCATGCTTTCTTTAGGGTTGGAGGTTGTAGGAATTACCTGGGTTCTGACGATGTTGGTTCCATCAAACAACGCACCCTTGGTTGTGGTGGAGCCGGAATCAATCCCCAAACTGAGCATTTTGATCCCCCGTTACAGCATTTCCACAAAGGCAGCCATACGGGTGTTAATCTGTCCCGCGTCCGCTGTGGAATAATCGGTCTCAATGCTCATGTAAGGGATTCCCTTCTCCTGGTTGACAAAGCGTTTGATCATCAGGGTCTCCACGTTATAAGTATGGCACGCCTGCAAAATTACGTCAACTACCGCGTCCACCTGATACTCATCAATCAGCTGGCCCAACAGGCGAAGCCGGTGGGGGTTGGGAGACATACAGGAACATCCAATGTTGAGATAGCGGCGGGCAATGGCCTCATAAATATCCGCGGCGTCCTCATCCACCAGTTCCTCAACCGACTTGGCGCCGTTGCAGTTTTCAAAGCAGACCACTTCCGCTCCCTGGGCCTCAACCGCCCGGATAATTTTCTCAGAAACGCCGCCCAGAGGACATCCGGTAATCAAAATTCTGGGCTTTCTGGTTTTATCTTCTCTGGCCTCATATTCAGCCTTGATTTTTTCGATGATTTTATCAATTTCCTGGGGAATGGCCTTTTTGTCAAATTTAAAAGTAGAGCCATAGAGAATATTGTAGATATCCATACCAGAAATGGGCGAGGGAACCAGCTTAGGCAGGGCATACAATCGCTTGAGGGCCTTTCGCTCCTCATTCTTGATATGTACTGCTTCCCGGATCTGCTCCTCGGTAATAGTGGTTTCAAAATGTTTTTCTAAAACCTCTTTGAGCTTGATGATCTCGCTCTTCCACAAAACCAGGGCGTTTTCGCTTTGGGTGTTGGGCAGTTCCATGACATGGACCGGTTTAAACTCACCCAGGTACTCGTACATCTTCTTTTTGCCATCGCAGGTAGTTTCCCCTACAATCAAATCGGAGAAATAAAAGAAGGGACATTTATCCGTCTTGGCAAACCCATAGCTAGATTTAATGAGAGGGCACAGATTGCGGGGCAGATCCTTTTCCGCCTCCGGAATGGTTTCATCCGAGGTGGAACAGAGCCCCACTACTACCGCTCCCATGGCGTTGGCTATCTCATTGGGGAAATAGGTACAAAATACCCCCACCATGGGAATATCCTTATCTTTCAGTTCCTTTGCTGTAATAAAGGAGTTGCGGCGAGCCTGGGCAAACTCCTCAAAAATTGCGGGCAGTTCTTTTTTAATTTCCATTGTGTTTCCCTTCACCTTTCCATAAAAATTATAATATGACGGCCAAAAAGCGCCCACAGGCGTCTGTCCCTTTTTGTGCCGCTGGCGAAATGCAAGGTGATTTACGCAGCTAAATACACAGTACTCAAAATTTCCAGGCTTGTCAACGATATAGAAAAATCCGCTAAACTCCTTTTTGTTTATAAATTTTATCAATATTCTGGTTTTTTTGACACAAAAATTGTACAATGAGAAAAGATCAGGAGTTTTCAAATAAAACAGGAGGCCGCTATGAACAAAACCTATTTGGATAACGCCAGCACCAGTTTTCCGAAGCCGCCCTGTGTGGCTCAGGCGGTAGCCCATTTTATCAGTGAAGTGGGTTGCAACATCAACAGAGGCGGATATGAAAACGCCTATAGCGCCGCTGAAATTGTCCTGGATACCCGGGAACAGCTGCGCCGCTTTTTCCACAGCTCAATTCCAGTGGAAAATGTTATTTTCACCCCCAGTGTCACCTACTCCTTAAATATATTGGTCAAGGGCCTGCTAAAACCCGGGGACCATGTACTGGTTTCTGCTATGGAACACAACGGCCTGATGCGTCCCCTGGTTCAGATGGAAAAACTGGGGGTCACCTTTGACCGGATTCCCTGTACCCCCTTGGGAGAACTGATTCTGGAAGAACTGGAGTCCATGATCCGCCCCAATACCAAAGCTGTTTTTATGCTTCACTCCTCTAATGTCTGTGGCTCGGTCATGCCCATCGCCCAAGTGGGAGCAATCTGCCGTCGTCACGGCCTGCGCTTTGTTGTGGACTCAGCCCAATCCGCAGGTATTCTGCCCATTGATATGGATACCATGTATATTGACGCCTTGGCATTTACCGGCCATAAAAGCCTGCTGGGCCCACAGGGGATTGGCGGATTCCTCATTACTGAAGAGATGGCCCGGGAAGTTAGCCCTCTCATTTCCGGCGGTACCGGCAGCATTTCCGACTCCGAGGAAACACCGGATTTCCTGCCGGATAAATTTGAACCGGGAACTATGAACCTGCCGGCCATTTACGGCCTCCACGCGGCTCTGGAATATCTGGAACAGACAGGAATAGAGCAGGTATATCAAACGGAAATGGCCCGGACCGGGGAATTTCTGGATGGACTTTCCAAACTAGGGGATCACCTGAAAGTCATTGGCCCCAACCGGACTGTTAACCGGGGGCCTGTTGTTTCCATCGACTGCCTCCATCGTGACAATGCCGAAGTGGCTTTTCTGCTGGACAGTCAGTATGGCATTATGACCCGGTGCGGCCTTCACTGTGCCCCCAATGCCCACAAAACATTGGGCACCTTCCCCCATGGCACCATTCGTTTCGCCTTCAGCCACTACAACACTCCTCAGGAGATCAGCTATGCTTTGGACAGCCTGACCAAAATCTTTCAGAGTCTATAGTTAAAACGAAAAAGCACCGGGAAACCTAAAGGTTTTCCGGTGCTTTTTGTTACAGTTTTAAAGTTATGGTACCAGTTCCAAAGCTTTTTCCGATTTAGGCAGGACCTCGCCAACAATTTGGGCGCAAAGGGTTTTCCCCTTCATTTCGGCCACCATGGCATTGGCCTCTTCCCGAGGTAGGGAAATCAACAATCCACCAGAGGTTTGAGGGTCGCAAGCCACATCTACCACCCACTCTTCCACTGTGGGGTCAATGGTAATCTCCTGCTCCAAATACTCCCGATTCCGGTAGGCGCCAGCGGGGATAATTCCCATCTGAGCATTTTCCTGAGCGCCAGGCAGCACAGGCAGCTGGCTGGCAAAAAGCCGGATGGTTACCCCACTGCCTTTGGCCATCTCATACCCATGGCCCAGCAAACCAAAACCAGTCACATCAGTACAGCTGTGCGGATGGTACTTCACCATGATATCCCGTCCGCTTTTGTTGAGGGTGGTCATATTGAGAATCAGCTTCTCCACCATTTCACCCTCAATCAGATCCGCCTTATAAGCGGTGGAAAGAATTCCTACACCCAACGGCTTGGTGAGTACCAGTGCATCCCCAGGCTTGGCAGCACTGTTGACCAGGATCGCGTCAGGGCGGGCAAAACCACTGACACAGAGCCCATATTTGGGTTCTGGGTCCTCAATGGTGTGGCCGCCAGAAACAATGGCGCCAGCCTCCCGCACCTTGTCATATCCCCCTGCCAATATCTGCTGCACCACCTGAAGAGAGAGGCAGGATGGGAAGCACAACAGATTCATCGCCAGTGTAGGCTCTCCCCCCATGGCGTAAATATCGCTGAGAGCGTTGGCGGCAGCAATCTGTCCAAAGGTAAAGGGGTCATCTACAACAGGAGGAAAAAAATCCACTGTTTGGATCATAGCCAAATCCGGCGCGACGCGATACACACAGGCATCATCGCTGGTGTCAAATCCCACCATCAAATTTTCATCTTGAAACTTTGGCAGCTGGGCCAATACTTTTGAAAGGACTCCCGGTCCAATTTTAGAGGCTCAGCCAGCCCCTTTGGTCATCTGGGTCAGACGCAATTCCTTTGCCACAGACTTTCCCCCGCTTTCTCCCGCTGGGCCAGCTGGTCTCTCCTGTTTCAGCTGGCGCCGCAGACAAAATCTGACTATTATTATATCCTTTGCCAGCCGGAAAGACAAGAGGGGAAGCTTTTAACAGATTCGTTCCAACTCCTTTTTTAATCGCTTGATGATCCGCTTTTCCAAACGGGAGATATAGGACTGAGAGATTCCAATGGCGTCGGCTACCTCTTTTTGGGTTCGCTCCTGCCCATCCTTTAAACCAAATCGCATCTGCATAATGGTGCGTTCCCGCTCGGAGAGACGATCTATGGCCTCCAGCAGCAGACTGCGTTCCACATCTTGTTCAATGGGGCGGCTGATACTGTCCGAGTCGGTTCCCAAAATATCTGACAACATCAGTTCATTGCCATCCCAATCTACATTTAAAGGCTCATCAATGGAAATTTCATTTTTTAACGACTGGCTTTTTCGCAAATACATTAAAATTTCATTTTCAATACAGCGGGAAGCATAGGTAGCCAATTTAATATTCCGGCTGGGACAAAAAGTGTTGACCGCTTTAATAAGGCCAATGGTTCCAATGGAAATCAGATCCTCTACACCGATACCGGTGGATTCAAACTTTCGGGCAATATAGACCACCAAGCGCAGATTATGTACAATTAGAGTTTGCTTGGCCTGATCATCATGGTTTTCCAGCTTGACAAAAACTACCGCCTCTTCCTCTTTGGTTAAGGGGGGCGGCAATGTTTCAGCTCCATTGATATAATATATCTTTTTCAACAGTCCCAGCTTTTGCAGCAATAAAAAAAGCTGACAGGTAAGCTGAACCTGAACTTTTGTGTGTTTCATCTTGCAGACACCGCCTGTACTAATGTATTTTGAGCTTGATCATTTCCTCGCTTAACAATAAATTATATTGACCATTTCCAATCGGATCTGGAGAAAGCCCTAAAAATACCGATTCCACTTGATATGTTCTGGAATTGGTACGCAAAAACATAGCATCGGGCCGAAAAGCCAATAAAGCCCCCTGACCTGCCACTGTGTGATAAGGCACCATACGCAATCCCAAAGAGCAGTCCATCTGAGAAATCTCACCCAGCTTTTGGGAACAAACCATAGATACCACTTCCAACGGCAATATTGCTGCCACATCTTTTACCCAACACACTGCAACTGGTATTCCTGAAAAAGGCTCCCGAAGATGGTTACAGCTGTCTACCCGCCCAGTCAAGGTCATGCTTTTCCCATGGAGGACCAGCCGTACTTCCACTTGATCCGTATCCTGTTCCTTTCCATGAAAAATTCTGGAAAATAATAAGATGAAAAGGTAGGCCACCGAAGTGATCACAATGAATGCCATCAAATTAATAGGAAAATAAAAAACACCATTGTAGCACAGCATACCCACTGGAGTAAGTTGCACCCACACTGCTAAAAGTATCCCTGCCAGCAAAAAGCTCACAATAAATAAAATAATGGTATCCTTAACAAGCCGCCAAATACCAATCCATGGAAAAGCCACCAGGGACAAAAGAAAGGCCGCCAGCAGTTTGACCAGAGCCATGGAAATGGTGGGTAGAGCTGGCAAGAAAATGACCAAAGAAAACAGGGAGCCTAAAAATGCAGCCAACAAAACCCGCCAACGCTGGATCTGCCTGCCTGCCAGGTAACCACTGCCACAAAGCAGCAGGTAGTTTACCACAAAGTTTAAAACCAATAGGACATCCACATAGACCACAGGCTGCATTTTGATCCCCCATCCCTTGTTTTCTACACCATTGGGGCAACCTCTATCATTCATTATAGGACCTCTTTTTGGCAGTATCCTGTCAGAATCTGGAAGCAGTTTCTGTCGCATCTTCTGACCATTGGTATTCTGGGATGCAGGCACCTTTTCTGGACCAGCGCATAGAATATAACAGGAACCACCTTCCGGTGGTTCCCACATAAGAATTACCAAAAACGCCCCTATGGGTAGAAATGGAAGATGAAATCATGTGCTGCTGTAATCATCAGTCTGAGAATTCCTGCGCGGAAGATCGTTCCTCCTGTGTAACCGTTCGGTGTGAACCGATTGATACCTGTTCCCGAAGACAATATAGGCTTTGTACCGATGCTCAAACGGGGAATAGCGCCTATTACCCTGCTTCCTGCCGGGTAAACTTCTGGCCTTCTTTTTCCCATCCCTGTTGGCTTTGCTGTAGCGATCTGTATTCTGGTGCCGTACACAACCCTTATGGCTGTTGTGACGATTGATAAAACGGCCCTTTCATATGGCAATCAACCAATTGTTTCACATGCTATCCTGCTTAAAAAAGAAAAACACCAGTCAAATGACTGGTGTTTTTCTTTTGGAGGCGCCAACCAGATTTGAACTGGTGGATAAAGGTTTTGCAGACCTCTGCCTTACCACTTGGCTATGGCGCCCTATCCCTTTTATTTCTATGAAAAATGGCAGATTATATTCCTATAAACCTGCCATTTCTTTTTGGAGCGGGTTACGAGGCTCGAACTCGCTACCTCCACCTTGGCAAGGTGGCGCTCTACCAGATGAGC
>CALXEL010000082.1 GCA_944387315.1 uncultured Clostridia bacterium | reverse complement strand
CTGTACAGTGCCACCTTCTATCTGTGGATGTTCCCCAAATACCTGAAAAAAGCCGCCCAGGCCAACTATCGGAAAAGCCGGTATCTGCAAAATACCATCAATCTGTATTTCTATCCCGATCAGCTTTTGGAGCGGTCCACTGGTCAAAACATCACTTATGACTGGTATAAAATGGCTCGGATTCAGGAAATGGATACCATGTTCCTATTGATTGTCAATGAGAACCGTACGGTTATTATCCCCAAACACGCCATTGGGGATGACAAGTATGAGGTGGAAGAATTTTTAAAGGCCATCTGCAAGAAATTTGATAAAACTCTGGAAAAGATTGACTGACCCGAGCCGGGCTTTTCCAATTACCATAACAGGAAGATAAGGTGAGTAAGATGTACACCGAAGGCTCAAAAGTAATCAATGTGGATATTGAGCGGGAGATGAAAAAAAGCTTTCTGGACTACTCCATGTCGGTCATTGTCAGCCGGGCGCTGCCCGATGTCCGGGATGGCCTCAAGCCAGTACACCGCCGTATCCTTTATACCCTATATGAAAATGGTTTGACCCCCGACAAAGCTTACCGGAAATGTGCCGACACCGTAGGTTCGGTGCTGGGCCGGTACCATCCCCATGGTGACGCGTCGGTCTATGACGCCCTGGTCCGTCTGGCCCAGGACTTCTCCCTGCGCTACCCATTGGTGGATGGCCATGGAAACTTCGGTTCGGTGGATGGGGACCCACCCGCGGCCTACCGATACACCGAAGCCAAAATGAGCAAAATCTCCACCGTTATGCTGACTGACATCGACAAGGAGACGGTGGACTATACCTCCAACTACGACGACCGTCTCAAGGAACCTTCTGTACTCCCCTCCCGGTTCCCCAATATCCTGGTCAATGGCTCCACCGGTATCGCGGTGGGTATGGCAACCAATATTCCCCCTCACAATCTATCCGAGGTAGTGGATGGGGTTTGCCTGCTCATTGATAACCCGGACGCTACACTGGAACAGCTGATGGAGTGTATCAAAGGACCCGACTTCCCCACTGGCGGCATTATTATGGGCCGCAGCGGCATCCGGGCCGCCTATGGTACCGGACGGGGTAAAATCATCCTGCGGGGCCGCACCGAAATAGAGGAACATAAAAACGGCCGGGAACGGATTGTTATTACCGAGATTCCCTATATGGTCAACAAGGCCCGGCTTATTGAAAATATCGCCGACCTGGTGAAAGAGAAACGGATCGAACAGATCAGCGACCTGCGGGATGAGTCCGACCGGGACGGCATGCGGATTGTAGTGGAACTCAAACGGGACGCCAACGCCCAGGTGGTCCTCAACCAGCTGTTCTCCTACACCCAACTTCAGGACACAGTGGGAGTTATCCTGTTGGCATTGGCCGATGGTCAGCCAAAAATTATGACCCTCAAGGAGATTTTGCAGCACTATCTCCGGTTCCAAGAAGAGATCATCACCCGGCGCACCCAGTTTGATCTGCGTAAGGCAAAAGAGCGGGAACACATTCTGGAAGGTCTCAAACTGGTGGTAGACAACACCGATGAGGTCATTGCCATTATCCGCCACTCCAAGGATCAGAATGACGCCAAAGCCAATTTGTCCGAACGCTTTGGGGTGACCGATGTCCAGGCATCTGCCATTGTGGCCATGCGTCTGGGCCAGCTCTCTGGTATGGAGCGTATTAAAATTGAGGAAGAATTGGCTGCCATTTTGGAAAAGGTGGCCCAGTTGGAAGCTATTCTGGCTGATGAAAACCGGATTCTGGCCATTGTAAAAGAGGAGCTGCAGGCGGTCCGGGACAAATATAAGGATGACCGACGCACCGAAATCCAGGCGGTAAGCGGCGAGGTGGACATTGAGGATCTGATTCCCCAGGAGGACTGTGTGATGACCCTCACCCACTTTGGTTATATTAAGCGGCAGCCTATGGATACTTACAAGATCCAGAGACGGGGCGGCCGGGGTATCTCCGGTATGACACGCCGGGAAGAGGATTTTGTGGAGGAGCTGTTTATTGGTTCCACCCATGACTATGTGCTCTTCTTTACCAATCTGGGTAAGGTGTACCGGCTCAAGGGATATGAGATTCCCGAAGGTTCCCGTACCTCCCGGGGAACCAATATGATCAACCTGCTGCCTTTGGAGCAGGGAGAGAAGGTCACCTCGATGATTCGGGTACCTGAGTTCAATGAGGACAGCTATCTGTGTATGGTAACCACCCAGGGTATTATCAAACGTACCAGCTTGAGTGCCTATAAAAATGTTCGCAAGGGCGGGCTCATCGCCATCAACCTGGATGAGGGAGACCAGCTGGCCTGGGTACGTCTCACCGATGGGGAGAGCCAGCTGCTGGTAGCTACCCAGAATGGTATGGCTATCCGGTTTGCTGAAACCGATGCCAGACCTTTGGGCAGAACCGCTCGAGGAGTACGGGCCATTTCCCTGGATGAAAAAGATCAGGTTGTGGGTATGGTTGTGGTACAGCCCGGCGCTACCCTGCTCACTGTATCGGAGAGCGGCCAGGGCCGGAGAACGGATTTTGACCAGTTCCGGATTCAGTCCCGGGGCGGCAAGGGAATCCGCAACTACAACACCGATAAAAATGGGCCGGTTGCCGGCGTTCTTATGGTAGAGGATGAGGATGATGTCATCATCATCAGCGACGATGGAGTCATCATTCGGATTCCTGTAGCGGAAGTGGCGGTACAGTCCCGTTACGGTGGCGGCGTGCGGGCTATGCGTCTTGCCGAGGGCAGCCGTGTGGTCACTTTGGCCAGAACACCCAAAGAGGAGACCGAAGAGGATACCCGGCCGGAAGATGCTGCGCCTTCTGAGGAAAATTAAATAAAAACTCCCCCGTCCGGATACCGGACGGGGGTTTCTTTTGTCTTTTTTGGAAATAGTAAAATATTACCATGCAGCAATTCAGAGGAAAAAACACACCTGTTAAGTGTCACTATATGTGTTTTAACAGAAGCACTTGTAAGAATCTGGATGAGACTCTTGCAAAATAAAGGTGAAAATGGTATAAAAAAATTAACATTCTTTTTGATTGACAGCATGGATGGAGAAAATGAGGAGGAAATAAGCCAATGAACAGCAAAAAAACCAGACAGAGAGCGGCGGCGCTGTTGTGCGCTGTCACCATGCTGCTGACTTCGACTACGGCCTATGCCGTTTACGATCCCTATGAGGACGATGGGGAGACCCAGCAGGTGGCTGACCGGCTCAATTCCCTGCAATACAATGGAAGAGTCCGGGTTTCCGACCTGCGGGAGGTGGCCAAGGACTATGACGGCAAAGTTTCCCAGGATTTTCTGGATGAAGTGGATGGCTGGAGCACCATTACAGTCAGCGAGCTGAAGGATTATGCGGTGGAATATCAGTTGCCCGCCCAATATCTCCAGCGGTTTATTGATGACGCTTTTGTCATCAAAGCGGGCAACACCTACAAGTATACCCCAGTGGATTTCTCTCTGGATCTTCACAGCTATGAGTGGGACAACCTTCATCACTACCAGGATGGAGAAAAACAGTATATCGTAGACGGAGAGAACCGGGGCATCAAGGTGATTGATGTGTCCGGCCATCAGGGAGATATTAACTGGGAAGCGGTCAAGGCTGATGGGGTCAACTATGCCTTTATCCGGGTGGGATACCGGGGCTACACCAAAGGCAATATCAATGTGGATGGAAAGTTCCATCAGAATATCCAAAATGCCCTTGACGCGGGAGTAAAGGTAGGGGTCTACTTCTATTCTCAGGCCATCAACGAGCGGGAAGCCATTGACGAGGCCAAATTCGTCCTCAATGAGATTGAGGGGTACACCTTGGATCTGCCTGTAGTCTTTGACATTGAGGGACCCCAAAACTGGACCTATCGAACCTATGGCCTTTCCGCCAGAACCTTCACCAATATTTCCAAGGCCTTTTTGGATACCATCAAAAGCGCTGGCTATGAGACCATGCTCTATTCCTACAGCAAATTTTTCGCTGAGGATCTGGAGCTCTCCCGGCTGCAGGACTATGATCTGTGGATGGCCCAGTACTACCACGAGCCCTTCTTCCCCTACAACTTTAAAATCTGGCAGTATGATTACACCGGAAAGGTGGATGGCATCCAGGGCGGCGTGGATATGAATATCCTGTTCTTGGATTACGAAGCCAATTAATTTTTACATAGCGACTTTTACAGGCAGGCTCCCAGGAGTGGGTCTGCCTGTTTGATTTGTCAAAAAAGCGGGTTTTTTCCTGGATTTTGTGTTTTTCCAGGGATTGCATTGTATTAAACTGATGAAAGTTGTATAGTATAAAAAGCAGAAACTTGTTGCGAGTTGGGCAGGTGATCCTACTGAAAAAGAAAAAGCTGGCAAAAGGTCTGCTGCTGGCTGGTATGTGCAGTTTGTTATTGGGACTGATTTTATTATTTGTCACCGATTCTCTGCTGCTGGGAATTACTTTTTTGATTTCCATTCTGTTCAATACAGCCGGCATAACCCTTTTAACCGATCCCAAAGAGAAATCATAAGGAGTGATTGATTTGGTTGATTACTTAAAACGAACCTGGGCTGTGGTGGATTTGGATGCCATTGAGCACAACTTTCAGGTGATCCGGGATTCCTTGCCGGAGGACTGCAAAATGATGGCGGTAGTCAAGGCGGACGCCTATGGCCATGGAGATATTGCTGTTGCCAGAACCTGCGGAAAACTGGGCGTGGACTGGTTTGCTGTCTCTAATATTGAGGAGGCCATTTCCCTGCGCCGCCAGGGGATCGGACATCCCATTCTGGTTTTGGGTTTTACCCCGCCGGAACTGGTCTGTGAACTGAGCCATTATCATATCACCCAGGCGCTGATCTCTTTGGATTATGCCCGCAGCCTTCAGGAATTTGCCTGTCAGTTTGCTGTGACAGTGGATGTACATATCAAGGCGGACACCGGTATGTCCCGGTTGGGATTCGCCGCCTCCCATGGGGAGTTTACCCAAGCTCTTGAGGAGCTGAAAGAGGTGGCTGCCATGAGCCAGCTCCACATTGGGGGAATCTTTACCCACTTCCCCTGCTCTGATGAGGGAAGTCCTGAGTCTATTGCCTTTGTAGAGGAACAGATCGTATCCTTCCGGGCTTTCTGTGCCGCCATCGAGAAAATGGGGATTCCCCTGCCTTTAAAACACTGCTGCAACAGCGCTGGAATCCTCAATTACCGCCATGCCGCCATGGATATGGTTCGTCCCGGCTGTATTCTGTATGGGTTCGGCCAGGGGGATGACCTGGGCAACCGGATGGATTTATGGCCCGCCATGGAGCTGTATACCACTGTGGCCATGGTGAAAACGGTTCCCGCAGGCACCCAGGTTGGCTATGGACGCACTTTTACCGCCCCAAAAGAAATGAAGATCGCCAGCTGTACCATCGGATATGCTGACGGATACAGCCGTCATCTCTCCAACAAGGGATATATGCTGATTCACGGCCAGAAGGCTCCCATTGTGGGACGGGTCTGTATGGATCAGCTGATGCTGGATGTAACCGATATTCCTCAGGTAAAACAGGGAGATGTGGTCACCGTCTTTGGTCCCAGCGACGGGGCCTATCTGTCAGCGGAGGAAGTGTCCGCCATGGCTGGAACCATTCCCAACGATTTTCTCAGCGAAATCAGCAAGCGGGTTCCCCGGATCTATAAAAAGAACGGCAGCGAGTTCGCGGTCAACGACATTGTCCGCCGGCTGTATGAGGAAAAATAGCAAAACCTCCATAGGGTCCCTGTGCAGGGACCCTGTTTTTATGGTACAATGAAAACATATAGCTGTAAAAAGGAGGGCTTCTCTGTGAAAGGGACCAATCTTGTGGCATTTTTGATGGCTTTGCTGGTTGGTGGGACAGTTTTTCTGGGGGTTCGGATCAACAGCCGGATGGCTGACCTGGACCGGCAGATGGAGGACATCTGGTATCGACTGGACCAGCTGGATGACAATGTCCGGAATGTCCAGTACCGGATACAGGATACCCTGGAGGCCCAGGCCAGCCTGCTCTCCGCCCAAAGCTGGGAATACGGGGAGGTAGATCTCAATGAGAAACAGGTGGCCCTCTCCTGGAGTCTCTCTCTCAAGGAATACGACCCACAGCTCACCCAGGTGGCTCTGGTTTGGGATGGCAAAGAACATCCCCTCACCTTGGAAGGAACCCAGTATCAGGGAACCTTTTCCCTCCCCCTCTTTGCCGAAACCCAGATTGAACAGCTGGTGGTTCGGGAGGGAGGCCAGGTCCGCACCCAGCCGGTGGAGGAATATTTCTCTCCCCGGTATGACTGCCTGCCCTCTGTCAGTATGAATTTTTCGGGAAGCGGTACCGGCAGCGCCAAGGGGAATGGGGTTTACAGCCAGAGTTTTAATGGCCTTATCAGCCTCAGTCTTTCCCGTCCTCAGGAGACTTCCTGTCAAATCCAGCAGTGGGAGATTGTCTTTTCCCTGGACGGAGAGGAGATCGGCCGCCAGCAGGTGGATCTCAGCTATACGGGACAGGAGGGCTATCTCAAGGCGGGCGGCCAGCATTCCATGCCTGAGCCCCAGGCCTATGCCGACGGGGAATACAGCCAGCTCTGGTACTACCTGAAAGACAGCTGGGAGATCCCCTATGGCAGCACCCTTATGATCTGGGGGGAGGCCCGGGACAGCATGGGGCTGATCCACCGTGGCCCCTGCCAGATTGTGGCGGTGGATGGTACGGGAAACGCCCAGTGGGATGGAGATACCCCTCCGGAGGCCGCCATCTATGACAGCCAGGGAGAACTGCTGTGGACAGCTGACCCAGAGCTTTGGCAGTAGTTTTGTGGACAGGAACAAGGAGGGATTGTATGGATGGTATCCGCCGCAGGGATGTGATTCTCGGAATTCTTTCCACGGTTATTACCGGTATCTGTATATTTTTTGGATGCTTCTACAGACCGTTATTATTTTTGGCGCCGGTTTCCCTGGTCCTCTACTGGTATTTGGACAAAACCCGGCTGCGCTGTCCCCACTGCGGGGGATTTATCAATCTGGATACCTTGCTGTACGCTTCCGCCCATCCCTGCCACTGCCGCAAATGCGGAGAAAAAATTGTCATCCGGCCCTAAGACCTTCTTTTTAAAAACAAAATCCCCCGGCGCCAAAGGCGCCGGGGGGGTTATGGTTTTGTCCAGGTTTACAGTTCCAACAGGGTGGAAAAGACCACCACTGCCTCCCCGGTGATCTGTACCGATACCGGCTTGTGGTTTTGGATTGCTACATCCACCTTCATGGAGCCGGGGCGGCCCATAGCCTCTCCCTGTACCGCCTCAAAGGAAAACACCGGCCCTGTGGTATCCACCAGCCCAAAGTGCGCCAGATAGGCTCCCAAAGGGCCGTTGGCGTTGCCAGTGACCGGGTCCTCGGCAATGCCGATGGCGGGAGCGAACATCCGGCCATGGACCAGCTGTTTTTCCCCGGGATGGAGGGTGAACACATAATAGCCATTGGAACCGATACGTTCACTGAGGGCGGCCAGCCGGCTCATGTCCGGGGTAAGGCCATGGAGAGTTTCCAGCTGCCGGATGCCGATCATTACCTTGGAGTGGCCGGTGGAGGCCACCACAATGGGGCAGTCCTCCCGCAGCTGGGACCGGCCCAGTCCCAGGGCATCTGCCAGCTGGGCGGTGAGGTCCTCCGCCAAAGGTTCCCCTATGGAGATTTCTCCCTGGGTCATCACCACCCGGTAGTCATCCCCTGTTTTTACAATCTCCACCGGCAGTACCCCCGCCCCGGTTTTCTGGTACCGGCGGCAGCTGTCCGCTCCCTGTTCCAGAGCCCAGGCATAGTGGGCGGCAATGGTGGCGTGGCCACAGATGGGTACCTCCCGGGTGGGGGTGAAGTACCGCACCCACACCTGGTGGCTGTCATCCTGGGGAGAGAGAAGAAAAGCTGTCTCCGAGTGGTTGAGCTCCCGGGCGATCTGCTGCATCTGCTGGGGGGTGAGCCCATCGGCGTTGGTGATGACCCCGGCAGGATTGCCGGTGCATTTGGTTTTGGTAAAGGCATCCACCTGGTAGAGATGATATTGCTCCATGTTGTTTTTCCCTCCTGTTATACAATTTGTATCTTATGAAAGGGCTTTTTTCTGTTGAATCCGTTCCCAGATCAGCCGTCCGGTGGCTACAGCCAGTGCCGCCACCAGCAGCAGGTAGACCCAGCCAATCCCCCGTTGAAGAGGGGTGATCCACTCTCCTTCCCCCAGGGCCCAGGTTGCCAGCCCTCGAAAAGGCAGAGGCAGGATGGCCAGCCATCCTCCAAAGAGAACGGGATGGGCCCGCAGAGAGGTGCGGGTGACGGTGAGCAGGATCAGCAGCAGGTCAATCCCCCAGAAGACGGCGGCCACAATAAACTCTATCCGCCAGGCAAAGGGCTGGGTATAGAAATAGGGGGAGAAAAAGATCAGCATAGAGGTACCGGTAAACTGGGGCAGCAGCCAGGCCAGAGGCAGAAAGGTGCCCCAGCCAATGAGCAGCCCGGGGTGATATTTGGAGGCCAGCAGAAAGACTAGGCCGCAGAGGATGAGATAGCCTCCCAAAATCAGCAGCAGCGGGCTGAAAACCAGCCCCAGAGCCACCGACAGGAGCCCTACCCCCAGCAGGATGCCCCCAAGGGTTTTGGCCTGGCTCACATCCGGGGGGATGGGAGCCTGTTGAGGCTGAGATTGGGCCTCCTGGAGCACTGGAGATGGAGCGGCGGCAGCAGGTTCCGTCCCTGTCACCAGCTCATCCAGTGAAACCGAAAAAAGCTGGCTTAAAGCGATACATTTGTCCAGTTCGGGAATACTGGTATTGGTTTCCCATTTGGAGATGGACTGGCGGGAAACTCCCAGCCGCTCGGCCAACTCACTTTGGGAAAGACCGGCCCGGGTGCGCAGACGGGCAATATTTTCACCCAATGTCATGGTGTATTTCCCCTCCTTTCAAGGAGCAGTATAACAAAAAACCTTAGTTCTGTCGACCAAGCCGGCTGGGAAAAGCCGCAACCACTGGTTGCTACCTAAAAAAAACCGGGAAACACCTGCCTTTTCTTTTATTTTTTGGGAGGGCTGTGCTATACTGATGGGGATAAGGAAAGGATGAAGGGACTTGAAAAGAATCGTTTTAACCCTTTTTGTTTTATTCATTTTGGCCGGGTGCGGCGGCCGGGAAGAGGAGAGCTCTTCTGCTTCCCCGGAAACCTTTGACCTGGCCCAGTGGAACAGCCTGCGGATGAATCTGCCAAAGGAACTGGTGGAACCGGATGTGTTCCTCTCCCCTGTCCTCACCACTCCGGAAGATGAAGAGGCAGCCCGGGCCTTCTCTCTGGCCCTGGCCCAATACATTCCCTGGGGGGAGGGAAAAACCACCCCCCAGGAGTTTGGAAACGACTTTTATCTGGCCACCGGGCTCTTTCACAGCCGGGGGACTGAGATTGGGCAGCCTGGGGCGACCGATCCCATTTTCCGCCAGCTGGAGAGGCAGTATTTGGATGGACAGACCGGCTTTATCACCAAAGAAGAGGTGGAGTGGGTGGTTTGGCAGCTTTTTGGAGAGGAGATCACCCTGGAACATCACTCCCTGGGGGGAGCGGAGGGATACACCTATCTGGAGGAGCTGGGAATCTACCTGCGCCCGGAAACCCAGCCAGTGTGGCAGCTGCCGGTGGTGCTCACCACCATGACCACCCGGGAGGAATACATTGCCGACCTGGTGCTGGCAGAGTACAGCGACTCGGAGGGCAACGCCTTTTATGACTGGCAGGGGCAGGAAATTGCCCGATGGGATTTCTTTGAGAGTCTGACAAGGAATCTGGAACAATATACCTGTTATCAGGCGGCCCTTGCCATACAGGAGGATGGAAGCTACCAGCTGGCTTGGATTGAACAGCTGCCGGTGGCCGACTATCCGGATTTTCAACAATAGGGGGAGAGCTTTGTGGAAAAGATGCTGGTAGCTTACGCCTCACGATATGGGCATACCCAGCGGTATGCCCGGTGGATCGCCGAGGCTTTGAGATGCGAGTTGGCCCGGAGGGAAAATGTAGACCGGTTTAAACTGGCCCAACAGGATGTTGTAATTTTTGGGGGCGCCCTTTACGCCGGGCGGGTCAACGGATTGGATTTGGTGACCAAAAATTTAGAAACTCTGGCTGGCAAACGGGTCTATCTCTTTTTGGTGGGGCTGGAATCTCCCGGAGAGGGAAACACCCTGCCTGGGACAGTAAAACTGCCCTTCCCCGAGGACTGGCAGCCGGATGGGGTCTTTTATTTCCAGGGCGGGATGGATTACAGCCGTCTTTCTTTGGTTCATAAAATGATGATGACTGCCATCATCTGGATTACCCGCCGCAAGGCTCCACAGGAGAGGACGGCTGATGACCAGATGATTTTAGAGCTTGTAAACAAAGAGGTGGACCTCAGCCGCAAGGAGGCCATCCAGGGGCTGGTGAGCCAGGTAAAAAAGGACCTTGCATCCACTCAGAATGGGAATCAGGGAAAAACCCACTGATTGGTTTCCACAAAAATCCTCTCTTTTTGCCCATTTGACAAAATTCGCCCTTTGGGATATTTCGCTCTTGTAAAAGGGAGAAAAACTGTTTATTATGGGAAAGGCTCCCAGTGAGCCGGAACAAAAGGAAAATCAAAACCGGGCCGGGCCCGGTTTCAAAGGGGATTTTACAGTGGAAATTGCGTGGATTGTAGCCAAACAGGTTATTGTGATGTTTTTGCTGATGGGGGTGGGGGTTGCCGCCGCCAAACGGGGGATGCTGACCGACCAGGCTGCCCGGAGTTTTTCCAGTCTGCTGCTCAGTGTGGTCATGCCCTGTCTGCTGATCGAGGCCTATCAGCAGCCCTATTCGGCGGAGCAGGTCAAATTGCTGGGCTTTGCTTTCCTGCTGGCGGTGGGTTTCCACTTTGTGACCATCCTTTTAAGCCACCTGCTGATCTCCAAAGCGCCGAATGGCAGCCACCGGGTGGAAATTGCCGCGGCAGTCTACTCCAACTGCGGCTTTATGGGATTTCCTCTGATCCAGGCTACGGTGGGGGCCCAGGGTATTTTTTACGCGGCGGCTTTTATTGGGGTGTTCAGCGTGCTGACCTGGAGCCATGGGGTGATGACCCTCAGCGGCCAGAGGACAATCAGCGCGAAGAAAATCCTCCGCAACCCGGCTATTTTGGGCCTCGCCCTGAGCCTGATGCTGTATTTTACCGGCTGGCAGCTGCCTGAGGTGGTAGGTTCCACAGTGGGCTTTCTGGCCGATCTCAACACCCCTCTCGCCATGGTGATTACCGGGGTCTTTCTGTCTGAGGTGGATATTAAAAAAACCCTGGGGGATTTTCGGGTCCACTTTGCCAGCCTGCTGCGGGTGGTGGTTTTCCCCTGCCTCATGCTGGCGTTTCTCAAGTTCAGCGGTGTGGCCAGCCTTCTCCCACAGGCGGAGATTGTGGCCCTTACCATCTTGATTGCCTGTGCCTGTCCTACGGCGGCCTCCACTGTGCTGATGGCCTCCCGGCTGGGGGGAGACAGCACCCATGGGGCCAAGCTGCTGGCGGTGTCCACCATCCTTTCTCTGGTCACCCTGCCCCTCATCGTCATCTTGTATCAGGTCACCCCGGCCCTGGCCTGGTAATCTTTACATAAAATAAATCTTTTTCTTTGTAATTTTTCGAAAATATGGTATACTGATAGGCAGAAGAAGTTTATCACACAAAGGAGTAAGTCAATGAACAATATTTGGCATGATATCAGCCCTAAAAGAATTACCCCTACCGATTTTATGGTGGTCATTGAAATCACCAAGGGCAGCAAGAAGAAATATGAGCTGGATAAAGAGACCGGCCTGATTATGCTGGATCGGGTGCTGTATACCTCCACCCACTATCCGGCCAACTATGGATTTATTCCCCGTACCTATGGGGACGACAAGGACCCTCTGGATGTACTGGTCCTCTGTTCTGAGGAGATCGAGCCCCTGGTGCTGGTTCGGTGCTATCCCATCGGCGTTATCTCGATGATTGACGGGGGCAGCAGCGACGAGAAGATTATCGCCATCCCCTTTAATGACCCCAACTACAACTCCTACAAGGATATTGCCGACATTCCCAAACATATCTTTGATGAGATGAGCCATTTCTTTACCGTATACAAGGCTTTGGAAAACAAGGAGACCGCCGTCACCAGCGTCAGCGGCCCCGAGGAGGCCAAAATCATCATCCAGAAAGCTATGGATGATTATGTAGAGAAATTCTGCAAATAAAAAAACAAAATAAAACCCCTCGCCTGGGAAATTTCCCGGAGCGAGGGGTTTTTGTTTGGGCTTTGTTTATTTTTTCTCCAAAGCGGTTTGTTTCTCCCGGGAGAAGGTCTCCTTCCAGGCGGCGGAAAAATTCCGCAGGCTTTCCAGCAGGTCCTCCTGATGGAGTTTGCCCGCCTCAAAGTGGAACAGCTGGAACACCCACTGAATAGCTACGCCAATGCCAATCATGGAATAGATGGTACCAATACCCACAGGGCCACCCAGCAGCCAGCCCACCAGGAGGGCGCCTCCCTCGGTGAGGGCCCGCAGCAGGCCCACCGGAACCCGGGGCATCCGTTTGACCATGGCTACCATCAGGGCGTCGCGAGGTCCGGAACCCAGGCCGGGACAGATATACAGATAGGTGCCCACTCCAATGACCGCCAGGCTCAGGGTCATCATCAAAAGGCTGCCCACCAAAGTCTGGGGAATGGGAATCAGCCCGGTGGCCTGGATACCATCCAGCATAATGCCCACCAGTACAATATTGAGAACCGTGCCAATGCCAATTCGCTCCCCCAGCAGCCAGTCCAGGGTGACAATAATCAGCCCCACTACAATGCTGGCATTGCCGAAGGTGATGCCAAGCAGGTTGGCAAGCCCCTGGTGGAACACATCCCAGGGAGACAGTCCGATATTGGCGTTAACCGACAGTACAATGCCCACCGAACAGATGGCGCAGCCCACCAGAAAACACAGATAGCGACGGAGTAAAGCCTTCATAACAGTTTGTTCCCTCTTCCATTTGCAAAAAGATTAAGCCTGTACCTGTTTGCGGGATTGCCAGGCGGTTTTCAGCTGGACCAGGCTCTCTTTCACCGACTCATGGTGGACAGCTCCCACATCAAAGGAGAACAGATGGAAAACACCCTGCATAATAATGCCGATGCCTCCCACCGAAACCACGGTGCCAATGCCCACCTGGCCTCCCAAAATCCAGCCTACCAACAGGGCGCCCCCCTCCAGGCAGGAACGGATCAGTCCCACCGGAACCCGAGGCAGCCGTTGTACCAGAGCCACCATCAAGGCGTCCCGGGGACCCGAACCAAACCCGGAACCCAGGTAGTAGTAACTGCCTACCGCAATCAGGAGCAGGGAAACCAGCATCATGGCCAGCCCTCCCCAGAGGGTTTGGCAGACTGGAATCCAGCCGGCGGCAAAAATCAAATCCACTACACTGCCGATTACCAGAATATCCAGCAGGGTGCCCATGCCAATGGGCTGCCCCAGGGCCAGATCGATAAACAGGATGACAATACCCACCAGGATACTGGCCTGCCCGTAGGTGATGGGCAAAATGTGGGTCATTCCCTGGTTAAAAACCCCCCAGGGATTGATTCCAATGTTGGCGTTTACCGCGCAGGCGCTGCCAAAGGCAAAAAGGATGAGCCCGATCAGCAGGCGCAGATAGCGGCTGGCAATCTGTTTGAGTGTCACGAAAAAGTCCTCCTTTTTTGGGCCGGGGACGCGACAGGTCCAGGATACCTCATTATTTTAACAGAGCAGTGAGAAAAAATCTGTAGCCGGGGATACAAAATCCGCGTTTTTTCCTCTAATGGACAATAAAATGTTCCACCTTGTAGAGAATTTTCTGATCCACCAGAGCGTCGGCCCACACGCCGTCGGGACGGTACTCTTCGGCAAACACCTTTCCCTCCCGGCGGATTTCCGACAGCAGCCCCGACTGGTCATAGGGGATCAGCAGGGTCAGGCGGTGCTGGGTAGCGGGCAGATTCTGGGCGATCACCGACAGAAGATGGTCAAAGCCATAGCCGGTTTTGGCGGAAATAAGAACGGTTTTTCCCCCCATAACATCGGGGAGCAGCTCCAGCCGGTCGGCCTTGTTGAGGACGGTGACAATGGGGGTCTCCCCCACTCCCAACTGGGTAAACAGCTCCTGGGTCACCCCAATCTGTTCCTCCATCTCGGGGCTGGACACATCGCAGACATTGAGCAGCAGATCGGCGCTGGCCGCCTCCTCCAGGGTGGAGCGAAAGGCCTCTACCAGATGGTGAGGCAGCCGCCGCACCAGGCCTACTGTGTCAATAAGCATCACCGACCGGCCGTCAGGGAGCAGCAGGGCCCGGGCAGTGGGGTCCAGAGTGGCGAACAGCTTGTCCTCAGCCAGTACCCCCGCGTCGGTCAGATGGTTGAGCAGGGTAGATTTTCCCACATTGGTATAGCCCACAATGGCTACGGTGGTGATCCCGTCCTTTTTCCGCCTCTCCCGGGTCAGCTGGCGGCGCCGGGAAAGTTCTTTCAGTTGGGCTTCCAGGGCCTGAATCCGCCGCCGGATATGCCGCCGGTCGGTTTCCAGCTGGGTTTCACCAGGGCCTCGGGTTCCCACCCCGCCCCCCAGCCGGGACAGAGCGGTTCCCGCCCCCATCAGCCGGGGCAGCCGGTACCGCTGTTGGGCCAGTTCCACCTGTAATCGGCCCTCACTGGTCCGAGCCCGCTGGGCGAAAATATCCAGAATCAGCATGGTCCGGTCGATGACCCCCACATGGGTAGCGGCTTCAATATTGCGAATCTGACTGGCGGTCAGCTCATGGTCAAAAATCAAAAGGTCCACTTGGTTGTTTTTGCAAAAGTCAGCCAGCTCCTCCAGCCGGCCGGAACCAATACAGGTGGCGCTGTCCAGCTGAGGCCGGCGTTGACACAGTTTGGCCACTACTTCCACCTGGGCGGTTTGGGCCAGCTCCGCCAGTTCATCCAAAGAAATTTGGGCGTCAAATTCCCCGGTGTCCACTGTCACCAGTACCGCCCGCTGCTGTTCTTGTTTGGTTTCGTACATAACTTTCCTCCAAAGGCAGAAACTTCTTCTCCTGCCTGTTTTTTGGGCTGTTTTCCTTGTGTATCTTACCAATCCATTTATCTATTATCCTTGATTTTCCTGGAATTATCAAGACTGCACCACATCTTCCACAAATTTTCCCCGGTATTTTCTGCGGTTTTTCCCGGCGGTAAAATCCCCCTTTCCCACCGCCAGAAGATACCATTGCAAAGGGCCTAAAGGCCGGTGTATTCTAAGGGCAGTCCCCCCACTCTATCCGGTGGGAATCCCCCCATTTTTGGCGGGGAGAAATTTTAGCGAACAAGGAAAGGATAAAGAGGTGTCATATGCGGTTTTATTTTATTGGATGTCAGGGATTGTATCGGGAATTTTGCAGAGAGGCGGCCAAAGCCGCTCCATGGCTGGAAATGCGCTTTTTCGCTCCCTGTTGTGATGGGGACTGTGGAGAGCTGCAGCGGCAAATTGACCAGGTGGAAAGACAGGACGGACAGGAGATAGATGGCATTCTCATTGGAGCCGGCCTTTGCGCCATGGGTGAAGAGGGAATCATCAGCCATCGGTATCCTTTGATTGTTCCCAGAGCCCATGACTGTATCACCCTGCTGTTGGGTTCCCACCAGCGGTATCGGGAGATTTTTGAGGAGAACCAGGGGGAAGTCGCCTTCTATCTGCCCCAATTGGAACAGGGGGGACTGTTGGAGCAGGTAAACCATCTGCCGGCAGGGGCTTCGGTACTGGCGGCCCTCACAGAGGAAAACGACCAGGCCGGCCGGAAGCGGGCCCGGCAGTTGGCCAGTGAGCGGCAGCTGATCTGCCGGGAATACATACGGGACAACAGTATGATTACCGGGCTGCTCTCGGGTGTCTGGGACCCGGAGCTGTTTTTGGTGGCCCAGCCGGGAGAGCGCTGCCTGCCCAGCTTTGACAGTGAGATTCTCACCTGCCGGTAACAGGGCAGTCGGGGGGCTTTGGGGTGCTGGTTTACCTTGACAAAGGCGCTGGCGCTTGTTATCATTTGATACAGACCGGCCCTTCAGCGACAGGATTGGCGGGAGGGTACTTCAGTTTGGAATTGGGGTTTTGTAGATGAATGGTGGCTGGACCAAAGAACAGTGGATGTTCTGGATTTTCCTCACGATTGTGGTGACGATAGTCTGTTATGGATACGCGAAGTTTTTCAACCGTTCCTCCACCGAGGAGGGAGCCAAAAAGCGGGTAGCCAAGGCACTTGGCCGTTTTGGCCGTTCCCGGGGGTATCAGGTTCTGGAAAATGTAACCCTCAGCCACGCAGGGAAAACCGCCCAGGTGGACGCCCTGCTCATTGGAACCTTTGGGGTGCTCTTTGTCAGAGCCATCCACAATGGAGTGATTATTTATGGGGAACCCCGCAGTCCTTACTGGAGAAAACGGGAGCGGGAACTCAACGAGGAATTTCCCAACCCTCTGCTGGAGATGGAGGGACATCAGGAAATCCTTCGGGGCATTTTAGGCAAACAGGATATTTACAGTGTGCCTATGGAATCCCTGGTGGTCTTTGCTGAGACTGCCATGACCCCGGAACTCTTTTTAAGCAACACCGAAAACGCCGTTATTTTTAAGGACCTGAAAAAATATCTGCGTCAGAGCCGGTTTGAAAAGGACGCTGGTGTGGATGTGGCAAAGGTGGCTCAGGCCATCCGGGAGGCACAGCCTGCTTCCTCTGAAAAATAAAAGCCAACCAAAAGGGCCGAAAGCGAAAGCTTTCGGCCCTTGTTTTATGACCTCGATTTAGTTTTTGGATTGGGCTTCGGCCACAGCCACAGCGCAGGCTACAGTGGCGCCTACCATGGGGTTGTTGCCCATTCCCATCAGGCCCATCATCTCCACATGAGCAGGCACCGAGGATGAACCGGCGAACTGGGCGTCGCTGTGCATCCGTCCCATAGAGTCGGTGAGTCCATAGGACGCGGGACCGGCGGCCACATTGTCGGGATGGAGGGTACGTCCGGTACCGCCGCCCGAAGCCACCGAGAAATACCGTACACCATTTTCTCCGGCCCATTTTTTATAGGTGCCGGCCACCAGGTGCTGGAACCGGGTGGGGTTGGTGGAGTTGCCGGTGATGGATACATCCACATGTTCCATCTTCATAATGGCTACACCTTCCAACACGTCGTTGGCGCCGAAGCAGCGAACCTGAGCCCGCTCCCCGTCGGAGAAGGCTTTCTCCCGGATCACTTCCAGTTTTCCAGTGGCAAAGTCGTACTGGGTTTCCACATAGGTAAATCCGTTGATTCGGGAAATAATATAGGCGGCGTCCTTACCCAGACCGTTTAAGATAACCCGCAAAGGTTCCTTCCGGGCCCGGTTGGCGTTTCGGGCAATGCCGATGGCGCCTTCCGCCGCCGCGAAGGACTCATGCCCCGCCAAAAAACAGAAGCATCGGGTCTCCTCCCGCAGCAGCATGGCTCCCAAATTGCCATGTCCCAGTCCCACCAGCCGCTGTTCGGCTACCGAACCGGGAATACAAAAGGCCTGCAGGCCGATTCCAATGGCCTCGGCTGCTTCGGCCGCGGTTTTTACCTGTTTTTTCAAAGCGACGGCCACACCCAGGGTGTAGGCCCATACGGCATTTTCAAAGGCGATGGGCTGTACCCCTTTTACAATGGCTTCCACATCAATGCCCTTGGCGGCGCAGAGGGACTTGGCCTCCTCCAGAGAGGAAATACCGTACTCTCCCAGGCACTCCTGAATTTTGGGCATTCTGCGCTCCTGGCCTTCAAACTGTACCATCTTGTTTCCTCCTTATTCCTCTCTGGGATCGATATATTTCACCGCGCCGGCATAGCGGCCGTAGGTACCAGTATTCTTCTCAAATGCGGTGGCTGGGTCCACTCCCCTGCGGATGTCCTCCATCATTTTGCCCAGCTTGACAAACCGATACCCAATTGCCTCATCATTTTCATCCAAAGCGACCGAGAGAATATATCCCTCAGCCATTTCCAAATACCGCACACCGGTTTTGGTGGTGGAGAAAATGGTGCCCACCTGGGAGCGCAGTCCCTTGCCCAGGTCCTCCAGAGAAGCCCCTACCGGCAGGCCGTCCTCGGAAAAAGCGGTTTGGCTGCGGCCATAGACCAGCTGGAGGAAAATCTCCCGCATGGCCACATTGATAGCGTCACAGACCAGGTCAGTGTTGAGAGCTTCCAACAGGGTTTTACCTGGCAGAATCTCTCCCGCCATAGCGGCAGAATGGGTCATGCCGGAACATCCCAAAGTTTCCACCAGAGCCTCCTGAATAATGCCCTCTTTTACATTGAGAGTCAGTTTACAGGCTCCCTGCTGGGGGGCGCACCAGCCCACCCCATGGGAGAGTCCGCTGATATCGCTGATTTGGTATGCCTTGACCCATCTGCCCTCCTCGGGAATGGGCGCGGGCCCATGATGGGGTCCTTTGGCCACAGAGCACATCTGCTCCACTTCATGGGAATATTTCATTTCGGATACTCCTTTCACCTTGCTGGTTCCTTACCCTTGGAATCCAGCTGCTGCTTTTATTATAATATGGATAGTCCACCGGCGCAATGAGAAAACCAACCAATCTTTAAAAGAGCCGCGGAAATAAAATCTTTGGGCCGGCCAAAGGTATGGAGGCGAAAAAACCCGGCAAAACTAAAAGGTGAGGACAGGACAGTAAAATTTAACGGTTGTACACAAAATGTTTCCATTTTTCCCCACAAAGCGGGTTTGACAAAGGCATGGGGACAGGGTAAAATAGGAATGTTAAAGTGCAGAAATATCCCATTTTTATGCCCCTTGACAGGATGGGCAAAAAATGGTTAAGGAGCGATAGATTCAATGGGTTTGTTTGATAAAATTTTTGGCACCTATTCTCAAAAAGAGGTAAAACGAATCAATCCTCTCATGGAAAAGGTGTTGGCGCTGGACAGCGTATACGCGGCCAAAAGCGAGGAAGAACTCAAAGCCATGACCGGTATTTTAAAAGGCCGTCTGGCGGCGGGAGAAACTTTGGATGACATTCTTCCTGACGCTTTCGCCACCTGCCGGGAAGCCAGCTGGCGGGTATTGGGGATGAAACATTTCCCGGTACAGATCATCGGTGGCATCGTCCTGCATCAGGGCCGGATCGCCGAGATGAAAACCGGTGAGGGTAAAACTTTGGTGGCTACCCTGCCCGCTTACCTGAACGCTTTGGAGGGCAAGGGGGTACACATTGTCACCGTCAACGACTATCTGGCCAAACGTGACTCCGAGTGGATGGGCAAGGTCTACCGCTATTTGGGGCTCAGTGTGGGACTGGTGGTCAACGGCCTGCAAGGTGAGGCGAGAAAAGCCGCCTACCAGGCGGATATTACCTATGGTACCAACAACGAGTTTGGCTTTGACTACCTGCGGGACAATATGGTCACCTATAAGGAGCAGCAGGTACAGCGGGGCCACCACTACGCCATTGTGGACGAGGTGGACTCGATTTTGATTGATGAGGCCAGAACTCCTCTGATTATTTCCGGCAGCGGCGCCAAGAGCACCGATCTGTATGTACTGGCCGACCGGTTCGCCAAAACCCTGAAGATGACCAAGGTGGTGGAACTGGACAGCAAGGAGGACAACGACCAGATTGAAGGGGATTACATTGTGGACGAAAAGGCCCACAGCTGTACCCTGACAGCGGAAGGTGTCCGCAAGGCGGAAAAATACTTTAACATTGAAAACCTCACCGACCCGGAGAATATGACCCTGGCCCACCACATCAACCAGGCCATCAAGGCCAATGGTGTGATGAAACGGGATGTGGACTATGTGGTCAAGGATGGGGAGGTCATTATTGTTGACGAGTTTACCGGCCGGTTGATGATTGGCCGCCGGTACAACGAGGGACTCCATCAGGCCATCGAGGCCAAGGAAGGGGTTGTGGTGGCCAGAGAAAGCAAAACCCTGGCGACCATCACCTTCCAGAACTACTTCAGAATGTATGACAAGCTGGCAGGTATGACCGGTACCGCCCTCACCGAAGAGGATGAGTTCCGTCAGATCTACAAGCTGGACGTGGTGGAGATTCCCACCAACAAGCCCATCGCACGTAAGGACTATGACGATGTGATCTACCGCACCGAGCAGGGCAAGTTTAACGCGGTGGTGGAGTCCATTTTGGAGAGCCACAAGAAGGGCCAGCCGGTTCTGGTAGGTACTATCTCTATTGAAAAGAGCGAGCAGATTTCCGCTATGCTCAGCCGCAGAGGCATCAAACATGAGGTCCTCAACGCCAAGTACCACGAAAAAGAGGCGGAGATTGTAGCCCAGGCCGGTAAGCTGGGAGCGGTGACCATCGCCACCAACATGGCCGGACGAGGCACCGACATTATGTTGGGCGGCAACGCCGAGTTTATGGCGAAAAACGACATGCGCAAGCGGGGTTACGCTGAAGAGATGATCGAAAGCGCCACCAGCTACGCTGAGACCGATGACCCTGAGATTCTGGAGGCCCGGACCACCTATCAGCAGCTGCTGCAAAAACACAAGGATGACATCGCTGGGGAAGCCCAGCAGGTGCGGGACGCGGGAGGCCTGTATATTATCGGTACCGAGCGTCATGAGTCCCGCCGGATTGACAACCAGCTGCGAGGCCGTGCCGGCCGTCAGGGAGACCCTGGTGAGACCCGGTTCTACCTCTCTTTGGAGGACGACCTGATCCGGCTCTTTGGGGGAGACCGGATTCAGAATATGATGGATACCCTGAAATTTGATGACAGCACCCCCATCGAGGCCAAGCTCCTTTCCGGTTCTATCGAAAGCGCCCAGCGGAAGGTGGAGAGCCGCAACTTTGGCATTCGGAAAAACGTGCTGCAATTTGACGATGTAATGAACCGTCAGAGAGAACTGATCTATGGCCAGCGGGAACAGGTGCTTAAGGGAGAGGACCTGTCCCAGAGTATCCAGAAGATGCTGGAGGAGACCATTGACGCGGCAGTGGACCGGTTTTTTGGTATTACTGAGATTCCCGACGATTGGAATATCACCGGCCTGCGGGATTACTGCGCCGGCTGGCTGATCCAGCCTACCGAGCTCCACTATACCACCGAGGAGCTGTCCAACCTGAAACGGGAGGATGTGAAACAGTTCCTGAAAGACCGGGGACACAAGCTCTATGAAAACCGTGAGCGGGTCTTTGGCGCCGCCAATATGCGGGAAATCGAGCGGGTGGTCCTGCTGCGGAATGTGGACCTGAAATGGATGGATCACATTGACGCCATGGATGAGCTCAAACGGGGCATCTATCTGCGCTCTTACGGCCAGAAGGACCCGGTGGTGGAATACCGGCTGGAAGGCTTTGAGATGTTTGACGAGATGATCGCCCTCATTCGGGAGGACACCGTCAAGATGCTGCTGACCATCCAGATCAAGCCCGGCACCGAGGTCAAACGGGAACAGGTGGCCAAACCCACCTCCACCTCCGGGGGCGGAGATGGATCGGTGAAAAAGGAACCGGTGCGCTCCGGCAAAAAGGTTGGCCGCAACGATCCCTGTCCCTGCGGCAGCGGCAAGAAGTACAAACACTGCTGCGGCCGGTAACAGACCCATATAAACGGGAGCGGGTTCCCCCGCTTCCGTTTTCTTTGGATGTGGCAGGGCAATTTGTCAGAGTTTATTACTCTATAAATTAATAGTGGAATACCCTCTATATTATGATTGTCTGGAAATCACAGGCAGAGAGGTGAGGGGATGCACTATACCGAAAGAATACGAAATCTGCGGGAGGACAGCGACCTGAGCCAAAAGCAGGTGGCGGCCCTTTTAAATGTGGGTCAGAAAACTTATTCTGATTATGAGCTGGGAAAAACCAGGATTCCTCTGGACAGTGTGATTCTTCTGGCTCAGTTTTATAATGTATCCATGGATTATATTACAGGGGTGAGTGATGAGCGAGCCCCATTTCCCCAGCGGTAAGATCCAAAGAACAACTTGGGCTGTGGGCTGCCGCGGCATAACTCCGGGGTGGGAGCCCCAAAGACAATAAAAAAACAGGAATCACCCAAAAGGAGGATTCATATGCTGAAATTGGAATCCATCGCCTGGAGGCCCCAGGACGGTGAGGAGATTCTCAAGGGAATCAACCTGACTGTGGCCGAGGGCAGGCTTACCGTAATCACCGGTCCCAATGGGGGCGGCAAGACCAGCCTGGCGAAAATCATCGCCGGCCTGCAAACCCCTACAGCCGGTAAAATCTGGCTGGACGGGCAGGAGATCACCGATCTGGACATCACCCAGCGCTCCCGCATGGGTATCGGTTACGCCTTTCAGCAGCCGGTTCGCTTCAAGGGGCTGACGGTGCGCAGCCTGCTGGAGATCGCCGCTGGTGGGGATCTCTGCAACGGGGAGATCTGCCAGCTGCTGGGCCAGGTGGGACTCTGTACCCAGGACTACATCGACCGGGAGGTCAACGCCAGCCTGTCGGGAGGCGAGATCAAACGGATTGAGATTGCTACCGTACTGGCTAAGAAAAACGCCCGGCTGCTGATTTTTGACGAGCCGGAGGCGGGCATCGACCTTTGGAGCTTTACCGGCCTCATCGACGCCTTTGAGCAGCTGAAGGCTGGCCGGAACTGTTCCTTGCTGATTATCTCCCACCAGGAGCGGATTTTGGAAATCGCTGATGAGATTGTGGTAATTGCCGATGGCAAGGTACGTACCCAGGGCAGCCGGGAGGAAGTTTTGCCCGCCCTGCTGGAAAATGAGAAAACCGGCCGTTGTCCCTTGCACAAGGAGGTGGCCTGCAATGAATAACATTACCCAAAAGTTTTTGGAAATTGTCTCGGATTACAAGGGCAGCTTTGATGGAGTGGCCTACAATATCCGGGAGGATGGAGGCTGTGCCGGCCGCCAGTCTACCGAACATATTAAGATCGAGTCTAAGCCGGACGGCCCTGGCCTGGTGATCACCATTGATCCCCACACCAAAGGGGAGACGGTATACATTCCCGCCTGTGTTACCAAGAGCAATATCAACGACCTGGTCTACAACGACTTCTATGTGGGCGAGGGCGCCGATGTGGTGATTGTAGCCGGCTGCGGCGTCCATGCCGACGGAGATGCCGAGGCCCGCCACAACGGAATCCACCGGTTCTTTTTGGGCAAGGGTTCCCATGTCCTCTATAAGGAAAAACATGTGGGCACCGGCTCCGGCAAGGGCCTGCGCCGCATCGACCCGGTCACCGATATGGTGCTGGAAGAGGACGCGGTCATGGAGATGGACACCATCCAGATCCGGGGGGTGGACCGTACCACCCGCAGCACCACCGGGGTACTGAAAGCCCGGGCCAAGCTGATTATCCATGAGCGGCTGATGACCGATGGAGAGGAGCGGGCCCTCACCGATTTCAACGTGGTCATGGAGGGTGAGGATTCCAAGGTGGATCTCATCTCCCGTTCGGTGGCCAGAGGCAGCTCCTATCAGGAGTACCACTCCAAGATCACCGGCAACAACCGGTGTACTGGCCACTCGGAATGTGACGCTATTTTGGTGGGCAACGGAAAGGTCAACGCCTCCCCCGAGTTGTATGCCGGCCATCTGGACGCCGAGCTGATCCATGAGGCAGCTATCGGCAAGATCGCCGGAGAACAGATCCTCAAGCTGAAAACCCTGGGCCTTACCCAGGAGGAAGCAGAGGAAAAAATCATTCAGGGCTTTTTGCGGTAAATTGCCAAAACAGCCCGGCTCCAGGAGCCGGGCTGTTTTTTATTGTTTATCGTACCGAGGGGTAAACCTTGGCCTTGTTTAGGGGATAGTACCGTACCATCTCCACCAGGAAGTTGGGGGTGGGATGGAAGGTGAGAAAGTCCCGGTTTACCAGACGGCCAAAGGGGTTGCGTTCCTCCTTTGGGGTGAGGGGCCGTTTGGAAAAACAGATTACCGAATAACGGTTCAGCTGATAGGGGGATGGAATGTCCCGGATGCCAACCTGGGCCAGCTCATCCCACTGGGCGGAAAACCAGGGCTTTTTGCCGTCGCAGCTGGCGCTCACCCCCTGGGGGCCCACCTCCAGCTGGGAACAGGCCATCCGGTTGACAGTGGGATAGGCGGCAGCCATCACACCGGTGAGCACCAGAGCCACTCCCCACAGAACCCAGACGGGAAACTGAGGGTTCACCAGATGGATCATCCACAGGATCAGATAGTCAAACAGCGGAAAGGCAAAAAATAGTCCCACCACCAGTCTTCGCTGGTTTTTATCGATAATGGGGCAGCGGTAACCCAAAGAGATGGGCTCCTGGCCTTCCCCATTTCCCCCTTGTCCCTTAGAAATGCCCACCTCTAAAATCTTTTCGGCAGGATAGTAGCGGGTGACTGCCTGGTACAGGTCGTCAAAATCCAGCATAGTGGAGGAGTAGATCCCCAGCTCCCGGCGCTGTTTCATCTGGGCCAGATCGGTGCCTCTGGCTTTGAGGTGGAGGGGTGTTTTGGAAAAATACATCACCCGGATGGGATCATATTTCCCGGGAATTTCATCGGCTCCCACCTGGACCAGCTCTTCCCAGCGGGCTTGATAGATGACCCGGCCCAGAAGGGCAGTTACCCGGATGCCTTGGGCATCCACCACTGTGGTGCAGCAGCCCTCGTCCCACAGCATAAGATAGAGGAGAATGGCCGCGGGCCCTCCAATCAGAAGTACCACCAGGGCGATGAGAAACCAGTCCCCCGGACCTCTGGGTGGGTCGTTGACTACCAGGTAGAAAAATCCCCCCAGTATGGACAGTAATATGGCGGTGAAAACGCCGGTTAAAATTGTAAAACGCCGGTTGGGCCGAAATATGGTTTTGTCTTCCATGGGTAAAATCTCCTTTGTGTAGGGATGGACAAAGATCTGACCCCTTTATCATAATACAACCGTCTCCCTCTGGCAAGGGCGAGCCAGGATGCAAAACCCAATTGTGAGGCGAGATAGCCTGTGGTATACTTAAGGCTGTGAAAGAAAAGCTTCCTATTTTCCCGGGAAATCAGCCCGATTATCTGTCAAAATCCAGGCTGCAGAGAAACCGGACAACCCCTGGATACTTTTCCCCCAGAGATGTGATGGAAAAACCATATTTGCGGTAAAAGTCCACAGCTTCTTCATCGGTTTCAGCGGTGAGACGGCGGGGTCTGAGGACATCCGCCGAGTGGGAGATCAGTTTTGATCCGACTCCTCGGTTCCGGTATTGGGGATGGGTGGCAATGGCGCAGATCTCAAAGAGGCCTGGCGCCCTTTGGGCCAGCAAAATAACCCCCGCCACAGTTTTCTCCCACCGGCAGCCAAAGGCGTAAGCCAGGGGGTTCCCCTGGTATTTTTGGGCCAGCCCCCGCAGCTTTTCTGGGGTGGGACCATATTGACTGTAGGCTATTACCGAAAGAATTTCCTCTTCCTCCAGGGAATCCTTAATATTTGTTATTTCCACAGCGCTTCCTCCTGGTGTTTCTTGGTTTTATTATCCTATCCCAGGAGGAAAAGCGCAAGTGATTTTTGTACCGCAAAAGAAAGGTACACTCAATTTTATGACAGGAGAACATCCCCCATGAAAGAATATCTACAGCGGCAAGAAAACTTGTTGCCGCAATCTCTGCCCCCTCTGGCTTCTCCCCTGCTTGGGTGGTATGACCGGGGAGCCCGGGTACTGCCCTGGCGGGAAAATCCCACCCCCTACCGGGTGTGGATCTCAGAAATTATGCTGCAGCAGACCAGGGTACAGGCGGTGCTGCCCTATTTTACCCGGTTTGTGGAAGCTTTGCCCACAGTGGAGTCTTTGGCTGGCGCCTCCCAGGAGGTTCTGATGAAACTTTGGGAGGGCCTGGGCTACTACAGCCGGGCCCGGAACCTGCAAAAGGCCGCTCAGGTAGTGATGGAGCGGTATAATGGGACTCTGCCCGCCAGTTATGAGGGGCTGTTGGAATTGCCGGGGATTGGGCCTTACACAGCGGGAGCGGTAGCCTCTATCGCCTATGGACTGCCGGTCCCGGCAGTGGACGGCAATGTGCTGCGGGTATTTGCCCGGGTGCTGGCCTGTGAGGAGGATGTGCTCTCCCCCAGGATCAAAAAAGAATTTACCCGTATGGCGGCCCAGCTGCTGCCCCAGGACCGTCCCGGAGACTTTAACCAGGCCCTTATGGAGCTGGGAGCCACCGTCTGTCTACCGGGCGGGGCGCCCCGGTGTGGGGAGTGCCCGGTGAGAAGTCTCTGCCGGGGATATGAGCTGGGGATTGCCCAAAGCCTGCCGGTAAAAGGGGAGAAAAAGCCCCGGGTGGTCCAGCAGCGGACGGTGGTGGTTGTTTTGGCTGGAAACCGGCTGCTGCTCCATAAGCGGCCGGACAAGGGGCTCCTGGCTGGCCTGTGGGAGCTGCCCAACTGGGAGGGAGCCCTCTCCCCTGCCCAGACAGCCCAGAAGCTGGAGGAGCTGGGGGCCCAGCCGGGAGAGGGAACCCCTTTGGGAGAGGCCCGGCACATTTTTACCCACATCCAGTGGGATATGACCGGCTACCTTTTCCAGTGTCCACCCTTTTCCCCACCGGAGGGCTGTGTGTGGGTGGATCGGGAACAGCTGGAGGGGGAGTATTCGGTGCCCAGTGCCTTTGGAGCCTATCGAAAACAGGCAATGGACCGGCTGGATGATACTGTGACCTAAAAAATAAACAGGCGCTTTCCTGAGAAAGGAAAGCGCCTGTTTTTTCTATTCTGGAAGGGAATGGATTATGCTTTCATCAAAGTGAGAGCCAGCAGAGCGGTGTCGTTTAGGTTTTGCAGGGTGAGCTGTTCATTTGTGGTGTGAACCTTATCCATGCCGGTGGAGAGGACCACTGCCTTGACTCCGTTGTGGCTCATAATATTGGCGTCACTGCCTCCTCCGCTGGCCACCAGGCTGGGGGTGATCCCCAGAGAGGAACAGGCTTTTTGGATCTCAATTACCAGGGGGTCATCTTCCGCCACCTGATAGGACAGATAGATGGTATCCAGCTGGTATTCCAGCTGTGCCCCAAAGGCATCGCAGGCCTTTTTCAGGCATCCCACCATGTGATCTCCCTGAGCCCGCAGTTTCTCGGTGTTGCGGCTGCGGCACTCCCCAATCAGCTGTACCTGGGGAGAGACAATGTTGGTGGCGCCCCGGGCCATAAAGGTGCCAATGTTGGCGGTGGTCTCCTCGTCAATGCGCAGCAGATTCATCTGAGCTACACCATGTGCCGCTACCTGAATGGCGCTGACTCCCTTTTCCGGGGCTACTCCCGCGTGGGCAGCCCGGCCAATAATGGTAGCGGTCAGCTTCAGCTGGCCCGGCGCTGAGGTGACAATTTTGCCCACATCGCCGCCTCCATCCAGAACAACCGCCTGTTTGCAGCGAATGCGGCTGTAATCCAGGTTTTTCGCTCCCCGCAGGCCGCCCTCCTCACAGATGGTGAAGATGCCCTCAATGGTACGGTGGGGCAGTTTTTTCTCCACAACAGTCCGCATGGCTTCTACAATGGCGGCTACGCCTCCCTTGTCATCCCCACCCAGGATGGTGTCCCCACCGCTGCGGATCACCCCGTCCTGAACCACTGGCCGAATGCCTTTTCCAGGGGATACGGTATCCATATGGCTGCTGAAAGCCAGAGGTTCCAAACTCTCATCACCAGGGAGAGTGGCGTAAATATTGTAGCCATCTGAATCGGCCTTTTTTCCCGCCTCATCGGTGGTAACAATACAACCCAATTCTTTTAAATCAGCCACCAGGCGGTCGCACATGGCTTTTTCCCGGCCAGTTTCACTGTCAATTTGAATATACTCCAGAAAAGTATCCAGCAAACGCCCTTCGTTTATCATCTAAAAAACCTCTTTTACTTATTAGTAGTATTACAACATAATGGCGGCGCCGGGGCCCAAAGGCAGACCCAGCAGCATCCAAA
>CALXEL010000081.1 GCA_944387315.1 uncultured Clostridia bacterium | reverse complement strand
AGCAGGTACCGGACTGTAAAATCAAACCGTCCGGAATTTAAGTAAGTTTCCACTGCCCACTCGGCCGCTTTCAGACGCAGGGTGTCAGAATAGGGCAGCCATGGGGTAAAAAGAACCTCATAGGGGGCGCTGGGCCGGAAGATCAGTCTGTATTTTTGCGCGTTTTGCCGTAGTCCCGATCCCTTGAGCAGCTTTAGAAATCCCAGCTGCAGCTGGTGGGGAGAAAGGGAAAACACAGCATCAAAGCTTTGGGCGAAGGAGTCCAAACCCTCATAGGGCAGTCCCGCGATGAGATCCAGATGGAGATGTATATTGTTAAAGGAACGCAGCTGTCGCACCCGGTTAAAAATGGCCGCTGTTTTGGAGCCCCGCTCAATGGCGGTCAAAGTTTGCTCGTTGGTGGATTGTACCCCAATTTCCATCTGAAATAGTCCCGGCCTTGCCTGGGACAGAAGAGCGATACAGCTGTCGTCCAACAGGTCGGCGGAAATCTCAAAGTGGAAATTGGTGACACCATTGTCCCGCTCCATCAGGAATTGCCAGATTTCCCGGGCAAAATTTCGGTCAGCGTTAAAGGTGCGGTCTACAAATTTTACCTGCTTCACCTTGTGAGCCAGAAAAAGGGATAATTCATCTTTTACTCTGTCCGGCGACTTTTTACGCAGCTGCCGCTCGGTGGAGGAAAGACAGTATTGACAGCGGTATGGACAACCTCTGCTGGCTTCATAATAGACAATTTGGTGCTGGTAGTTTTCCAGATCCGGGTAGGGGAAGGGCAGCAGGTCCATGTTTAAATAGGGACCCTGGGGGTTGACCAAAATGTTTTCCCCTTGCCGGTAACACAGTCCGGGCACCTGGGCCAGCGGCTGATGGGATGCAAGGGTATCCAACAGCTTGGCAAAGGGAGCTTCCCCCTCTCCACAGAGCACATAGTCAATTTCAGGGTGTTCTTCTAAAAGCTCCTGGGGGCAGAAGGACACTTCCGGCCCGCCCAACAGAATTTTGCAGTCGGGAGCCAAAAGCTTGTATTCCCGGGTCAGCTGGAGTACTGTTTCAATATTCCAGATATAGCAGGAAAAACAGATGAGTTGGCACTGTTTTTCATAAATAGCTGACAAAATCTGTTCAGTGGGATGGTTGATGGTATACTCTATGATTTCAATTTGAGCTTCAGGCAGTTGGGTTTGCGCGTAACCTTTCAGATAACGTACCGCCAGATTGGTGTGAATGTATTTGGCATTGATAGCAACCAGCAGACAGTTCACAGAAAACATCCTTTCTTGCCGGGGTAGAATGATTGTAAGAAAGCAAAAAGTATTGTATAATAAAGCCAATAGGCTAGGGTGACCGATGGATTGGATGGAGGAACACAAATGGATTTGAGGCGGGAACGAAAAGTGCTGCGCACAGCAACCATTTTGCTGATGATCGCGGTAGCGGCAGTACTGATAATTGGGCTTTTCCGCCTGGGCAAATCAGATGAAGAAAATCTGCCCAATGACAGCCAGGGCACCACTTCGGTGGAAAGCGATCAGGATGCCCGCAATGGCAGCCTGCCAGGCTTTGAAGCCACAGGGGAAAAGAATGGGGAAGATGTACTAAGTTACCGTATTCACAGTAAGCCCTATTTTAAACGTGGGGACATGCCGGGTAATTTATCTATTGAAAACCCGCCGGAAAACCAGTATCTGATGCAGGTGGAACTGGAACTGACAGATACAGGAGAAGTGATCTATAAAACAGGGTATCTGAAGCCTGGACAATATATTGCCAGCGCAAAGTTGGACGACACCCAACTGGGGGATGGGGTTTATCCCACTACCGTTTGGATTTATGCCATTGATATGGACACGCTGGATCCAGTGGGCCTTTTGGAGGAGCATATTACCCTGTACATTGGAGAAAAGCCACCTGAAAACAACTAGGCTTCCATCAGGTATTATGCCTTCTTTTTCCTGTTTCGTCAAATAGGCTGCAAAGAAAACAGGAAGTTTTTTTCCAAAAAATATTGGATGTTTGCGTACTTTCGTGTATAATAAATAAAATAGCAATATTTTTGTACTCCAAAAATGGGAATGAAATGAGAGGGGGGTATCCTATGGGACTTGCGGAAAAGAGAAAGGATTATTTTTCTTTTGCCCACAGAAGTGATTTGCAGTGGGAGGAGGAAAACAATTTTTCCCGTAACCAGGAGGATCTGGACAATGCCCATTTGATTTTGATGGTACCTCAGGGTTTGGAAGATGCCCAGGCTGTGTTGGATCACCTCAAGGCCAATCAGGGTATTGTGGTAAATTTGGAATCTTTGCCCAGAGAAAAGGCCCGGAGGATGATGGATTATCTGGCCGGTGGAGCCTATGGAAAGGATGGACAGATCCAAAAGATCGCGGCCAGCACCTATCTGATTTTACCCGGCAATGTTTCCTATTTGGATGAATCCCGGGACAGTTGGGCAAGTGAATCTTATTTTTAAATGGTGTGAAATCAGCCTCGTTGGGCCTGTGGGCGGCGGGGCTGCTTGTTTTACTGGCACAGAGTAACACTGATGGAACAGGTAGGTGATTATTTTGCCCGCATATATTGCGCATGCTTTGTTTGGTGATGATCTCTATAACCGGCTTTCTGCGTCCGCCCGTCAGGTGGTTTCCCAGTATCGGGAGGCCTATGATTTGGGATTGCAGGGGCCGGATATTCTGTTTTTTCGCAAAGTTTTATCAGGTGGGAGCCCTCTCAACCAAATTGGGGGACGGTTGCACAAGGAGAATACCGATGGTCTCTTTACGGCGCTTACATCCTATCTTTTGGAGCGGCAAAACAGCGATGATTTCCAGCGATTGAAAGCCTATGTCTATGGCTTTGTGGGACATTACCAGCTGGACAGCCACTGCCATCCCTATGTCTACTGGGTGCAAAACCAACGCAGTCAGGGGAAAAACGACAGTTGGGTCCATCATCAGATTGAGTCGGAGCTGGATGGTGGGCTGTACCGTTTTCGTTTCCGTCGGAGTGTCGCAACCTTCCCATACCGAAAATATTTTTCACCCTCCACACAGGATGTGGCGGCTATAAGTTTGCTGTATGTTCCGGTCATTGAGCAGATGACAGGAGCGAAGGTTTCAGCTGGGGAGGTGGCCCTCAGTATTCGGGATACCATAAAGATCTGCCGGTGGATGCTGGATCCCACTTCCGGTCTGGTAGCGGGTGGACTGCGGATGTGGGAACAGCTCAGTATTCACGCCCGAAAGTACAGCTGCTATCTGAAGCAGGAACCCCAGGGGGATCTGTTGAATTTAGGCCATGCTCCCTGGAAAAACTTACAATGTGAATCTTCTCCCCACCAGGAAAGTTTTCTGGATTTATTGGATATGGCGGCTTGGAAAGGGGAAAAGATGATTGAGGAAATTGAGAACGCTTTGGCCGCGGGTGTACCCTACCGGCCCGAAAAGCTGATCTCTTTTGATTATGGACATCCCAGTTGTGGTACAGTATAACCAGACAGGAGTGAATAAGGATGAAACCAATTGAAAACATCGAAGATTTTCTGGCCGGAGCTATGACCAGTCTTCTGGAAATGAAGGATCAGATTGAGGGACTGCCAGCTCTTTCCCTGTCCCAATTGCCAGTAGGAGAGACATTGGTGCTAAGTATTGATATGAACAATGGCTTTGCCATTGAGGGCGCTCTCAGTTCCCCCAGGGTGGGAGAGATGGTTCCCCCAACCGCTCAGTTTTTGAACCGGTGCATGCGGGAAGGGTATCGTGTGGAGGCCTATTCTGACTGTCACACTGCTGGGTCGGTGGAATTGGAGAGCTATCCGCCTCACTGTATGGAGGGCAGCTGGGAGCATCAGTTGGTGGATGAACTGTCCCAGCTGGGATTGCCGGTTACCCCCAAAAACAGCACCAACGCTTTTTTTGCCAAGCCCTCTTTGTGTTTAGATGGTATTTCCAACCTGGTAATCACTGGCTGCTGTACCGATATCTGTATCTATCAGTGCGCCATCGCCTTAAAGGCTTATCTCAATGAGCACAATCAAAAAATCAGAGTGATTGTACCGGTGGATCTGGTGGAAACCTATGATGGACCGGGACACAATGGAGATTTGTTAAATCTCATCTTTTTGAGCAGTATGCTTTCCAATGGCATAGAAGTGGTTGCCAGCCTCAACTGACGCCAGTGCCAACAACAAAGAAATGGGGGAATTCCAATGTGGATGACCGATCAAAAAGAGCGCAATCTTTCCCTTTTGACCGATTTTTATGAGCTCACAATGTCCAATGGGTATTTTGACAGCGGATATCGGGAGAAAATTGCGGTATTTGATATGTTTTTTCGCTCCGTTCCTGACAATGGCGGTTTTGCCATTTTTGCTGGATTGGAACAAATGATTGAATATTTAAACAACCTCCACTTTGATGAGGAGGACATTGCCTATCTGCGTTCCAAACAGACATTCAGCGAAGAGTTTTTGGATTACCTGCGGCATTTTCAGTTTGCCTGTGATGTCTGGGCGCCCAAAGAGGGAACCCCCATCTTTCCGGGTGAACCCATTGTCATTGTGCGGGGGCCGGTGATCCAGGCCCAGTTGGTGGAAACCATGATCCTGCTGACCATCAACCATCAAACCCTGGTGGCCACCAAAGCCAACCGGATTGTCCGGGCCGCTGAGGGCAGACCCATTATGGAGTTTGGTTCCCGCCGGGCACAGGGGTATGACGCCGCTATATTGGGGGCCAGAGCGGCCTATATTGGCGGATGCGTGGCTACTGCCTGTACCCTCACCGACCAGATGTACGGAGTTCCCGCGGTGGGAACCATGGCCCACAGCTGGGTTCAGATGTTCCCCAGCGAGTACGAGGCCTTTCGGTGCTACGCCCAAAGATATCCCGGGGACTGCACTCTGCTGATTGATACTTACAATGTGCTGAAAAGCGGCATTGTCAACGCCATTAAAGTCTTTGATGAGATTGTAGTACCAGCGGGATATCGGCCCAAAGGGGTCCGGATTGACAGTGGCGATATTGCTTATCTCTCCAAAAAAATCCGTAAGATTCTGAATGACGCTGGATATGGGGATGTACGCATTATAGCCTCCAATGCTCTGGACGAATATATTATTCGGGACCTTTTGGTGCAAGATGCCCAGATTGATTCCTTTGGAGTGGGAGAAAACCTGATTACCAGTAAATCCTCTCCAGTATTTGGCGGGGTGTATAAGCTGGCCGCAACTCTGGAAGATGGGGAATACATCCCCAAAATTAAAATCAGTGAGTCGGTGGAGAAAATTACCACGCCCTGTTTTAAAAATGTCTACCGTTTTTATAGCAAGGAGAATGGCCAGGCGGTGGCCGACTATGTAACCCTTCATGATGAGGTGCCGGACCTTTCCAAACCCTTGACCATTTTCCATCCCATGGCCCCCTGGAAGAAGAAAACATTGGAGAATGTGGAGTGCCGCTGTCTGCTGGAACCTATTTTCCAAGGGGGAAAATGTGTGTATCAAAGCCCCTCCCTGCCGGAGATTCAGCGCTATTGCAAGGAGCAGCTGGACACCCTTTGGGAGGAGGTCAAACGGTTTGAGTTCCCTCATCGCTACTATGTGGACCTCTCTCAGAAGCTGTGGGATATCAAACAGCAGCTTTTAAACGAGATGAGCGAGTCCCATCTGTAAATAAAACAAAAAACAGGTTTGCCGATCAGGCAAACCTGTTTTTTGTTATAGACTCAAAGTTTTTTACAAGCTGAACAGCAGGTCTCCGTAAGTGGGGAAGGGCCAATACTTTTTGGCAGTTTCTACTTCCAGCTGATCAGCAACAGCCCGTACTTCCTGCATAGCGGTAAAAACTACCTCCCGATAATACTTGACACAGTCCAGCGGGTCTTTGTGGTCTTTTACCCCCAACAGAGCGTTGTCCAGAGCCAGGGCTTTGGCGTCCAGAGATTTGCACAGGGAGGACAGTTTGGTCACCATTCCGATTTCCAACTCACAGGGGATTTGATCACTGAGGGATTTTTTGCTCAGGGCTGTCTCACTGAGCTCTCGGGTGTAGGCCAGTACTGCGGGCAGAATCTCCTTCCGTACCATTTCCAGCATGGTAAGTGCTTCAATACTGAGAGTTTTGCTGTATTTTTCCAACAAAATTTCATACCGGGAATGAATTTCTATCGAGGAGAGTACACCAAATTTTTCCAATAGATCGATATTTTCCTTCCGGATAAAGTAGGGCAGGGCCTGCGCGGTGGTTTGCAAGTTTAAAAGTCCCCGACGCTGAGCTTCCTCCACCCACTCCTGGGAGTAGTTGTTGCCGTTAAAAATAATCCGTTTGTGTTTTTGAATGGTGGATTTAATAAGGGCGTTCAAAGCGGCTGTGAAATCGTCAGCCGCCTCCAAAGCATCGGCAAACTGGCACAGGGCATCGGCTACGATGGTATTGATGATAAAGTTGGGTCCCGCCACCGATTGGGTAGAACCCACCATACGAAATTCAAACTTGTTGCCAGTAAAGGCAAAAGGGGAGGTCCGGTTGCGGTCGGTGGTGTCCTTGGGAATGGGGGGGAGCACCCGGGCGCCAAACTTCATCTCCCGCTCGAAAACTCTGTCATATACAGTGCCGCTTTCCAAAGCACGAAGAATATCGGTGATTTCTTCTCCCAAATGAACCGATATAATGGCGGGTGGAGCTTCGGTGGCACCCAGACGGTGCTCATTGGCAGCTGTGGCGGCGGAAATTCGCAGCAAATCCTGGTGTTCGTCTACCGCTTTGAGCACCGCGCAGAGGAAAAGCAGGAACTGGGCGTTTTCATAGGGGGACTGTCCTGGCTCCAACAGGTTGATTCCGGTGTCGGTGGCCATGGACCAGTTGTTGTGCTTGCCGCTGCCATTCACCCCGGCGAAGGGCTTTTCATGAAGCAGGCAGGCCAGCCCATGTTTGGGTGCCAGCTTTTTCATCATCTCCATAATCAACTGGTTCTGGTCAGTGGCTACGTTGGTGGTGGCGTAGATACAGGCCAGCTCATATTGGGAGGGGGCGGTTTCATTGTGCTCGGTTTTGGCGCTGATTCCCAGTTTCCAAAGCTCCTGGTTCAGTTCTTCCATAAAGGCCAGTGCCCGGGGTTTGATAGAACCAAAGTAGTGGTCATCTAATTCCTGCCCCTTGGGCGGTTTGGCTCCAAAAAGGGTACGGCCGGTAAAGTACAGGTCCTTGCGCTGGTCAAAGAGGGCTTTGTCAATAAGAAAGTATTCCTGTTCCGGGCCTACCGAAGTAATAACCCGTTTGGCGGAGGTATTGCCAAATAGTCGTAAAATCCGCATGGCCTGTATGCTCAATGCTTCCATCGAGCGCAGCAGGGGAGTCTTTTTGTCCAGGGCCTGGCCTCCATAGGAGCAGAAAGCGGTGGGAATGCAGAGGGTGTGGTCCTTGATAAAAGCGTAGGAGGTGGGGTCCCAGGCGGTATAGCCTCTGGCCTCAAAGGTTGCCCGCAATCCGCCGGAGGGCAGAGAGGAGGCGTCCGGCTCGCTGCGGATCAGATGTTTGCCGTCGAATTCCATGATGACCGATCCATCCGGCATATTGGAGAGAAAAGCGTCATGTTTTTCCGCGGTCACTTCGGTCATAGGCTGGAACCAGTGGGTGTAATGGGTGGCTCCTTTTTCAATGGCCCAGTCCTTCATGGCATTGGCTACGATGCTGGCGACATTGCTGTCCAAAGGTTTGCCATCCTGTATGGTTTTCTTTAAATTTCGATAAGTATCCTTGGGTAGGCGCTCCCGCATAACCCGATCGTTAAATACCATACAGCCAAACATACTGGATACATCGTTCATGGTTGTTCTCTCCTCACATTGTAGTTTTCAGCTATAAAAGAAAGGCGCTGTAGGATTGCCCTACAGCGCCTTTGCTGTCCATGTGGCTTAGTATATTCTGCCAAAAGTCATTTGTCAAGAGTAATTTTTATAAAAACTCAAATTTTAATCTTGAATATTGACAGCAAAAAAGCTATCCTGTATAATACACCTGTGAACAAGGGCGTTCATCAGTGGATGTAAGCGAATGGGCTTTTATCCCTTGATGAGCGCCCTTCTCATTTGAGAAAAAGATTGCTGTTTTGAATTTTTATTCCCCTCTGGGGGGATTGGAGGATGTATTATAGTATGTTAACTGCTATTGTTGGAATCAACTGGGGCGATGAGGGCAAGGGCCGTATGGTGGATCTGCTCTCGGAAAATGAGGACATTGTAGTGCGGTATCAGGGCGGCAACAATGCCGGCCATACAGTGGTAAACCCCAGGGGAAAGTTTATTCTGAACCTTTTGCCCTCCGGAATTCTGCGGCCCAATGTGGTCAACGTGATGGGTAACGGCATGGTAATTGACCTGGAGCATCTTTGTCATGAGCTGGAACGCCTGCGTGAGGGAGGCGTTGCCATTACTCCTGACAACCTCAAGATCAGTGACAAGGCGGTAATCTGCCTGCCCTATCATGTATTACAGGATGGTTTGGAAGAGGACCGTTTGGGAGACGCCAAATATGGCTCAACCAGGCGGGGAATTGCTCCGGTCTATGGGGACAAATATCTCAAAAAAGCTATTCGTATGGGGGATCTTCTCTATCCCGACCAGCTGGAACACCGGCTGGAGCATGTTATTGACTGGAAAAATCTTATGATCCATAAGGCCTATGGAGCGCAAGAGATTCAGATGGATCAGGTGATCGCATGGCTGCGGAAATTTGGGGATCCCATCCGGGAGTATATCTGTGATACTGGCCGGTATCTAGCTGAGGCTGCCGACGAGGATCGGAGAATTATGTTTGAGGCCCAGTTGGGGGCTTTGCGGGATATTGATATGGGCATCTATCCCTATACTTCCTCTTCCTCTACTATCGCTGCCTATGCGCCCATTGGAGCAGGGATTCCCGGCTATCAGCTGGATCAGGTCATCGGAATCATGAAAGCCTACTCTACCTGTGTGGGAGAGGGGCCATTCACCGCTGAGATGAGCGGGGAAGAGGCAGAGGAACTGCGCAAGGCCGGCGGGGAGTATGGAGCCGCCACCGGGCGTCCCAGACGGGTAGGTGGTTTTGATGTAGTAGCTTCCCGTTATGGCGTGGAGATGCAGGGAGCCGATGAACTGGCTCTCACCAAGCTGGATGTTCTCTCCTATCTGGATCAGATTCCTGTTTGTGTGGCTTACGAGCGAAATGGCGAAAGGATTGACCGGTTCCCGGTGGGATATGAACTGGAACAGGCCAAACCTATATATGAATATCTGCCCGGTTGGAACTGTGACATCAGCGGCTGCCGGGAGTTTATCGAGCTGCCAAAGGCGGCCCAGGACTATGTCAACTACTTGGAACAGGCTGTAGGGTGTCCCATCACCTATATTTCGGTGGGAGCCCAACGGGATGCCTACATTATGAAATAACACCTGTGGGGAGGTGTAAGTCTTGTACTATACCCAACAGGATGTTCTGCGGTTTGTGGCGGAACAGGATGTAAAATTTATACGCTTATCCTTTTGCGACCTGTTTGGTACCCAGAAAAATATTGCCATCATGTCCCATCAGCTGGAACGGGCTTTTTCCCAGGGCGTTTCTTTTGATGGCTCAGCGGTACGGGGGTTTATGAATGTGAGCCAGTCCGACCTGTTGCTGTTCCCCCTGGCAGAAACCCTTTCCCTGCTGCCCTGGCGCCCTCAGGAGGGCAAGGTGATTCAGCTGTTTTGTGCTATTTGCTATCCAGATGGCAGGCCTTTTGAGGGGGATTGCCGGGCCTTGCTGCGGCAGTCTGTGGAGAATGCCTCCAGGGAGGGCTATCTTTGCAATATCGGGGCGGAGTGCGAGTTCTATCTCTTTGAGACCGATGAGAAGGCCAATCCCACCTGTTTTCCCCTGGATCAGGCTGGCTATTTGGATGTGGATCCTCTGGATCGGGGGGTAAATATCCGCCGGGAAATCTGCTTGACTTTGGAGGAGATGGGATTTGCTCCGGAAGCCTCTCACCACGAGCAAGGCCCTGGACAGAATGAGATAGTGTTTGCCTACAGTGACGCTCTCACCGCTGCTGACCGGCTGATTATTTTTAAATCAGTGGTGCGCAATGTAGCGGCCCGAAGCGGGCTGTTTGCATCCTTTTTGCCCAAGCCTCTGCAGGGGGTTAGTGGCAGCGGGCTTCACATCAACCTATCCCTCTTTTCAGAGGATGGCAATATTTTCGAGGAAGCCATAGACAGTGAGCAGAGCGACGCTCGGCATTTTTTGGCTGGGATTATGCGGCGGGTGGGTGAGATCAGTCTTTTTCTCAATCCCATCCCTAATTCTTACGAAAGGCTGGGGGTCTTTGAGGCGCCTAAGTACATTACCTGGTCCCGTCAGAACCGTTCGCAGCTGGTCCGGATTCCCGCGGCGAAAGGGGAGTACTCCCGAATGGAGCTGCGTTCTCCTGACCCCAGCTGCAACCCCTATCTGGCCTTCACCTTACTGTTGGAGGCGGGGATGGAGGGGATTAGAGAGCGGTTGCCTTTAGAGGCACCTGTAGATTTAAACTTATATGAATCCACAGGAGACAATCTACGGCAGCTTCCCGCTGATTTGGGAGAGGCCATTGGCCTTTGCCAACAAAGCGAGTTTGTCCGGCGGGTTTTGCCCGACCCGGTCATGGATAAATATTTGGAGTATAAAAACACCGAGTGGTGGCAGTTCTTGCAGGCTGGGGATTCCAGGGAGTGGCAGAAGAAAATTTATTTCCCGGTAATATAATTTGAGTGTATATATGGAAAGGGTGGTGATGGCATGACCAGGACACTGATTGTTTCAGGAACGGAGAAGGGCATCGCTACCCTTTCCACCCTTTTACAGGGGGTAAGTCCCTGTCATGTGATCCCATCCACCAGCGGTGCTCAAACCCGACGGATGCTCTCCCAGGAGGACTATGACTGTATTGTTATCAACAGCCCTTTGCCTGATGAGTCGGGAGAGGAGTTGGCCATTTTAGCAGCCAGCGCTACTTTTGCCAGTGTGATTTTGCTGGCGCGGGGACCATTTGTCCAGGCCATTACCCCCAAAATGGAACAGGCGGGAGTTTTGGTGGTGGCAAAGCCGGTTAACCCTGCCCTGTTTGCCCAGACCTGCCGTTTGGCCAGCGCCTCCCGGAAACGGATGTTGGGACTACAATCAGAAAATGTGCGGTTACAGCAAAAAATAGAGGAGATTCGTCTGGTAGATCGGGCAAAATGTGTACTGATACAATACTTAAATATGTCGGAGCCTCAGGCACACCGGTATATTGAAAAACAGGCCATGGATCTGCGTCTTTCCAAACTGGAAGTTGCGGAAAACATCTTAAAAACCTATGAAACCTGACCGGTAAATTGGGTAGGATAGAAAACGGTACAAGCCGGAAAAGAGGAGGAAAAACAGTGAGCAAATACATTTTTGTGACCGGTGGGGTAGTATCTGGTCTGGGAAAGGGGATCACCGCGGCTTCCCTGGGACGGCTCTTAAAGTCCCGGGGGCTGAAAATCGCCGCCCAGAAGCTGGACCCCTATATCAATGTAGACCCCGGGACTATGAGTCCTTACCAGCATGGAGAGGTATTTGTCACTGAGGATGGTGCTGAAACCGATTTGGATTTGGGGCACTACGAGCGGTTTATTGACGAGAACCTCAACCAGTTTTCCAATCTCACCACTGGCAAGGTATACGCCAATGTGTTGGAAAAGGAACGGCGGGGAGAGTATTTAGGAGAAACAGTTCAGGTAATCCCTCACATTACCAATGAAATCAAAAGCTTTATTTATGCGGTTGGTCATAAAACAGACGCCGATGTGATCATCACCGAAATCGGAGGAACAGTAGGGGATATTGAGAGCCAGCCCTTTCTGGAAGCCATCCGGCAGGTGTCACTGGAGGTAGGAAAGGAAAACTGTCTGTTTATCCATGTCACACTGGTTCCCTATCTCTCCAGCTCAGGGGAGTACAAATCCAAGCCCACCCAACACTCGGTAAAGGAGCTGCGCTCTTTGGGCATTTCACCGGATATTATTGTCACCCGTTCCGACGGACCGGTGGGGGAGTCCATCCGAAGAAAAATTGCCCTGTTCTGTAATGTTAAGCCCGATTGTGTCATCGAAAACACCAATCTCCCCGTATTGTATCAAGCACCCATGATGCTGGAAAAAGGCAACTTTTCCGATATTGTGTGTCGGGAGTTGGGTTTGGACTGCCCGCCCTGCGACTTACGAGACTGGGAGGATATGCTCAGGCGGGTGGAAAACCGTACCCATCAGGTGACCATTGCCCTGGTAGGCAAATATGTGGGCCTCCATGACGCTTACCTTTCGGTTGTGGAAAGCCTGAATCACGCAGGCTATGAAAATGCTGCCCATGTGGCCATCCGTTGGGTGGATGCAGAAAAGGTTACCCCGGATACAGCCCAGACTTTGTTGGGAGGCTGTCAGGGGATTCTGGTGCCAGGCGGCTTTGGTGACCGGGGCATTGAGGGGATGATCTGTGCCGCTTCCTATGCCAGAAAAAACAAGGTACCCTATCTGGGAATCTGCCTGGGTATGCAGATTGCAGTGATCGCCTTTGCCAGGGATATGGCTGGACTGAAACAGGCCAACTCCAGTGAGTTCACCCCCGATGGAACCCAAAATGTGATTGATTTGATGCCGGACCAGCTGGGAAATCTCCCCAAAGGCGGTACAATGCGTTTGGGAGTCTATCCCTGTTCTATTGCTTCTGGTTCTCTCATGGAGCAGGCCTATGGAGTTTCCCTTATTTATGAACGGCATCGCCACCGCTACGAATTTAACAACAGCTACCGTCAGCAACTGGAACAGCTGGGACTGGCCATCACTGGTACTTCCCCCGATGGAAGATTGGTGGAGGCCTGTGAGATTCCCGGTCATCCCTTTTATGTAGGCGTACAGTACCACCCGGAGTTTAAAAGCCGTCCCAACCGGTCGCACCCCCTGTTTCGGGAGTTTATCCGGGCCAGTTTGAAAGGAGAAAACCAATGAGAGATTATCGACAGGAATGTGCGGACCGGGTAGCGTTTATTCAGCAGATGCTCAAAGATTCTCACACCCAGGGAATTGTATATGGCAACAGTGGGGGAAAGGACAGCGCTCTGGTAGGTATCCTTTGTAAAATGGCCTGTGAGAATACCTTGGGGGTAATGATGCCCTGTCAATCTACCCGAAACTATGGGGAAGATATGGAGGACGGATTGGCGGTGGCCCGTCAGTTTTCCATTGACACCATTACGGTGGACTTGACCCAGGTAAAAGAGGTAATGGCAGAGGCGCTGCCGGATTCTATAGGGGGAGCGGCCCTTTCCAATATCAATCCCAGACTGCGGATGACCGCTCTCTACGCCATTGCCCAGAGCCGCAACGCTCTGGTGGCGGGAACCGGCAACCGCAGTGAGAGATATATGGGCTATTTTACAAAATGGGGGGATGGTGCCTGTGACTTCAATCCCATCGCTGATCTGACTGCTACCGAGATCTATGAATTTTTGGAGTATCTGGATGCCCCGCTTAACATCCGCACCAAAGCGCCTTCCGCAGGACTGTTTGAGGGCCAAACTGATGAGGCGGAAATGGGTCTCACCTATAAGGAGTTGGACAGGTATCTGCTCACAGGCCAGGGAAAAGAGGAAGTGGTGGAGAAAATTGAGAATGCCCACCGCAAAACTGCCCACAAACTGCAAATGCCAGCTACCTATCGTTAAAATAAACAGAAACAGCGAGGCAGCCTTTTTTGAAGGCTGCCTCGCTGTTTTTGCAAATGTGCAGTGGAAGCTAAAGAGTATAGAATAAATTTGGAAGTTAGGCTTTGAAATCAGGAGCTTTAATCTTAGCGGCTTCCTTGAGTACTTCCATCAGGCGATCCAGGTCTGCCTTGGTGACATAGTACTGACAAGCGATTCTTACGCCGCCAATGCCGTCGGTGAAGCGGCAAGCACAGTAGACCTTGTGCTGATGGAGGAACTCAACCAGTTTGTGCTCCTCAGCGGGATCGTTGTAGAAGCGGAATACAACCAGGCCGGAACGATGATCCTTGTCAGGCTGGGTGGTCAGATGAGCGCCGATCTTGGGAAGCTCCTCATAGAGGTAATCTCTCAGCTCAAGTACTCTGGCCTCGATGTTCTCGATGCCGATTTCGTTTACCAGACCCAAGCTCTCGCCCAGAGCGATAGCACCCAGATAGTTACAGGTGCCGCCCACCTCAAATTTGCGAGCGCTGTCAGCGGGGAACTGCCAATCATTGATGGATTTGGATTTGGGATCGCCAAAGTAAGCGCCCCAGCCGCCCTCGGGAGCAACAGTGTTCAGGTAGCCCCAGGTGGGAGGAGTCAATTTGGGAATCAGGTCTTTGTTGACATACATTACACCGGTGCCGAAGGGGGAGTTCATCCATTTGTGGCCGCCGGCTACCATCAGGCTGACATAGATTTGTTTGGTATCAATTTTCATAACACCCATCTCATGGACAGCGTCGATTACCAGATAGATGTTGTGAGCCTTGCAGTAGTCACCGATTTCTTTCAGGTTCATTCTCCAACCGTTACACCACTCAACAGAGGACATAACAATCATCTTTACAGAGTCATCCATGCACTCTACAAAGTCAGACAGCTCAAATCTGCCATTTCTGCCTTTGACAGCCTTTACATTGATGCCATGGGTGGAACGCATCATGCACCAGGGCATAGCTACCTGCAAAAACTCCAAAGAAGTGGTCAAAACAGTGTCGCCAGGGTTCAGCTTCATTGTCTGAGCGGCAATGTTCAAGCCATATGTAGTGCTCTCTACCAGAGCGATCTCATTCATGTCAGCATTGAGAAGCTTAGCAGCTTCCTCATAAGCTTTATGTCTTCTGGCATCCATAGCCAGGTGATGAGCGGTGGAGGTGAATTCTTCGTTGTTAGCGGTGTACTTGGTGAATTCTACCATAGCGTTAACCGCGTTTTGAGGAGTCAGGCTTACGCAAGCCGCGTCAAGAAAAGTCATGTCTTTCAGTGCGGGCCACTGCTCTTCCCGAATCTTCTGAAAATCTACCATAGTATTTCGCATCTCCTTCGCAATTGTCAAAATCATTCTGTATTTGTTGAGCTCATTTGTAAGCTTTAGCTATATTATATTGAAAATTGTTTGGCTTTTCTGTAGCCGCGGCTACAAAATAGTAAAAAATATTTTTTTGGCTTATAAAAATTTGTGACAGGCGACCAAGAGGTTTTGACAACGCCTTAAAGTATGACTACAATGATATCGAGGTGATTGCTGTGATTTTACAGACACAAAGGCTGATGCTTCGGGAAATGAACGCCGATGACCGAAAAGACTTGTGCTTGATTTTACAAGATCCCCAGGTGATGTATGCTTATGAGCATCCATTCAGCGACAGGGAAGTGGATGAGTGGCTGGAAAAACAGTTGTTTCGCTACCAACAGGATGGGTTTGGCCTTTGGGCAGTGATAGAAAAAGAAACAGGTATTTTTGTAGGACAATGCGGGCTGACCTGGCAAAAATGGGGAGAACGTCAGGTGTTGGAAGTTGGTTACCTGTTTCAAAAGGCCTACTGGCATCGTGGTTATGCAACTGAGGCGGCTCAGGCTTGTAAGCAATATGCTTTTGAAGTCCTGGGGGCCCAGGAAGTTTTTTCGATCATTCGGGATCAGAATTTTGCCTCTCAAAGGGTGGCTGTCCGGAACCAAATGACCCAGAGGGGCAGCCTGGTCAAACACTACTATGGAATGGATATGCCCCATTTGGTTTTTTCGGTAACGGCTGAAGAATATTACAAAGAAAAAGCTCTGTCCAGATAGACAGAGCTTAGTTGGCGATGGGAGCAATCAGCCATTCCATATCTTTTACATGGAAATAGCCGCCTTTCTTTTCAATGATGCCATTTTCCTCTAAGGTTTTAAAAAGTTTGCTTACTGTCACTCTGTTGAGTCCGGTGAGCTTGGCTACCTCATCATGGGTAAAGCGCATGTTGATCCAAAAGGTATCCCCATTGCGCTCGCCATATCTGGCACAGAGAAACAGTAGGGTAATGGCAACCCGAGCGGTCGCGCTTTTTGAAAAGTACTGCCGCTGGGAACAGAAAACCTGTGCTTTATAGGTGAGATGGTGCATCACTTGGTTGCACAGTTCCGTATTACTTGAGATAGCTTGTAAAAAAGCCTCATAGCGCATACGAATCAGGGTACAATCTAAAATAGCGGTGGCGGTCAGATAGTTTAAGATTCCATTGACAGCGGATTCCTCACCGATGAGACACCCCTTGCCGGCGATATAGACGCAGTTTTCCTCTCCGTCGCTGTCTACAGACTCCATGCGGATTCTGCCCGACTCAATAAGATAGATATAGGGATTGGGAATTCCTTGGGAGAATAATCCCTGGTTCTTTTTGAGAAAGATTTTTTGGGTGGCTATCCCCGCAAACTGTTCTCCTCGAAATTCATTGTAACTCAACCAGGGAGAAATATAGTTTTTTTCCTCCAGCAGTTTCTGGATTTCCTGAGGAGAAATAATCATCTGACACAAAACCTCCTATATGTAAGTGTCGATTATTATAGCACTATTGGGCAAACTTCTTTTTTTAGTATACTATAAAGCATCAGGCCTTGCAAAGAAAAAGTAAAGGAGAGAGCCACTTTATGCTGGAAGAATTGATTCATGTTATTTTGCCACCCATTATCGCCGCCATTGAATTGGTAGGTATCTTTGTGGTTACTACAGGAGCAATATTGGGATTTTATCACTACATTATGAATCTGGTCCGCCGGGATCACTATTCTGTAAAATATGAATTGGCAAATTCTATGGCAACTGGACTTGAGTTTAAAATGGCGGCAGAGATATTAAAAACTGTTTTGGTGCGGGATCTCAATGAGCTGTTAATTTTAGGCTCGATTATTTTGCTGCGGGCTTTACTCTCTTTCCTGATCCATTTTGAGATGCGGGAAACGCAGCGGGGAGAGGAAACAGCTGGGGAATAAGGACGAAATAAGACAGAATGGTATAGATCTTTTGTGAGCCTTATAGATATTTCTTTTCTGCCTCTTTTCATTGACAAATAGACAGAAAAAGGGGTATAATAGCCGCAGGCAGCCAATGGTTGCTTTTAAGGAATTGAATAGCACAGCCGGTTATACTTAGTATATGAAAAGGGAACGTGGTGAAAATCCATGGCAGCCCCCGCTACTGTAAGTACTGCTGTCCTTTCACAGTGCCACTGAAATGATTTCGGGAAGGCGAAAGGAAGAAAATGGTACAAGCCAGGAGACCTGCCGTCTGTGAAAAAGCAAAGATCTTTCGGTGGGAGAGGACGCTTTGTATCGCAAACATTACAGCCACCATTTTTGGTGGCTTTTTTCATTATAGGGGGATCGCAGGTGTGAAAGAGACAGAAGCTTATGTTTGTGTGGATCACAAGCGGCTGCGCCGGGGCTATACCACTGGAAGTTGCGCCGCAGCAGCAGCGGGAGCCGCGGCTCAGATACTTTTGGGCGGAGCGGCTATAGATTCTATCCACCTGGATACTCCTAAGGGGATTGGCCTGGACTTACAGGTCCAGCAGGTAGAGATGGGCGATGGATGGTGCCGCTGCGCGGTCCAAAAGGACAGCGGAGATGACCCGGACAGCACCCATGGCGTGCTGGTATATGCAAAGGTGTGGCTGGAACCCCAATATACCGGCAAATTCACTTTGGAGGGTGGCATTGGGGTTGGTCGAGTGACCAAACCTGGGCTGGAGTGCCCAGTGGGAGCTCCTGCCATCAACCGGGTGCCTAGGGAAATGATTGAGGCGCAGGTGCGAAAGGCCTGTGACCAGTATGGCTATGACGGTGGCATTGGGGTGGAGATTTCTGTTCCAGCCGGTGTGGAGCTGGCCAAAAAGACCTATAATCCCCGCCTGGGTATTGAAGGAGGCATTTCCATTCTGGGTACCAGTGGCATTGTGGAGCCTATGAGTGAAAAAGCTTTGACCGACACCATTCGTCTTGAGCTTCAGGTTTTGCGTAAAAGCGGGGTGGATTCCTGTATTATCACCCCTGGCAACTATGGGGAAACCTTCCTGCGGCAGACCCTTCCTGTGGATTTGAGCCGGGCAGTCAAGTGCAGCAATTACATTGGGGAAACCTTGGACTTTGCGGTGGAGCTGGGCTTTCGCCGGCTGCTGCTGGTTGGACATCTGGGCAAGTTTATCAAACTGGCTGGCGGGGTGATGAATACCCACTCCCGCTATGCCGATTGCCGGATGGAGATAGCCACCGCTTATGCTGCCCTTTGTGGGGCAGATCACCAAACCCTCTGCCGGCTGATGGAGTGTGTAACCACCGATGATGTTATTGAAATTCTCACCCAACAGAATTTGGTGCGGCCTTTTATGGACCTTTTAATAAAGCGCATTTGTTATCATGTAGAGGCTCGCACCGCTGGAGAGGTAGACTTTGCGGTGGTGGTGTTTTCCAACCGCTACGGTATGTTGGGACAGACAAAAAATTTGGCTGAAATACAAGACACCCTGATTTAGGGGGAAAGGGAGAGACAGATGGTACATTTTGTAGGAGCAGGACCAGGAGCGGCTGATTTGATTACAGTGCGGGGTGCGAAACTGCTTGCCCAGGCTGATGTAATTATTTATGCGGGCTCATTGGTTAACCCGCAGCTTTTGGATGGGAAAAAGGAATCCTGTGCTGTTTATAACAGCGCTACCATGACCTTGGAGGAGGTCATTGCCGTAATAGAGAAAGCTGAAGCCGAGGGGAAGGATACCGTCCGTCTCCATACAGGTGACCCAAGCCTTTACGGCGCGATACGGGAGCAGATTGACCAGTTGGAAGAGAGAAACATCTCCTATGATATTACACCGGGGGTCAGCTCGTTCAGTGGGGCCGCTGCCGCTCTCAGCGCAGAGTACACCCTGCCGGGCATCTCCCAGTCGGTTATTATCACCCGGATGGCTGGACGGACGCCTGTGCCGGAAAAGGAGGAACTTTCTCTGATGGCCTCCCATCAGGCCACAATGGTGATCTTTTTAAGCACCGGGCTGTTGGATGGGGTACGTCAGCGCCTTTTGGAAGGGGGATACCCGGCAGATACACCTGCCGCCATTGTATACAAGGCTACCTGGCCCGATGAAAAAGTCATCCGCTGTACGGTAGACACCTTGCCTATGGCTGCCAAAGAGGCGGGCATTTCTAAAACAGCTCTGATTGTAGTGGGTGGCTTTTTGGGTGAGACCTATGATCGCTCCCAGCTGTATCACCCTGGATTCAGCCATGAGTTCCGGGAGGCTGCCAAATGAAATTGGCGCTGATCTCTTTTACCGTCCAGGGAGGCCGACTTTGCGGCTTGTTGGCTGAGAGATTGGCTGTCAAGGGATTTGACTGTACACCTTATTTTCTATCCCGTCAGCCTGCTCCTGCAGGGCTCCGGCAGGTGGAGAGCTCCCTCTCCCAGTGGACTGAGAAGTGCTTTGCCCGATGTGATGGCCTGATTTTTGTGGGAGCTTGCGGAATCGCTGTGCGGGCCATTGCTCCTTGGCTTGCCGGTAAAGAGAAAGATCCGGCGGTTGTTGTGGTGGATGAGGGGGGACGGTATGCCATATCCCTTCTTTCCGGCCATTTGGGTGGTGGAAATGACCTGACATTGGCGGTGGCCCAAAGCTGTGGGGCTCTGCCGGTGGTGACCACTGCCACCGATGGCAGAGGCGTGTTTTCTGTGGATCAGTGGGCAGCCCGGCGAGGAATCTCCCTTTCAGGCTTAAAGGCGGCCAAAGCCTTTTCCGCTGCCCTGCTGGAGGGGAAGAAGGTTGGCTTTTATTCCGATTTCCCGGTGGAGGGCTCTCTGCCGGCTGGCGTTGTGGAAGATCCTACACTTGCGGTGGGAATGGCAGTCACCTGGAAGAGGGGATATACCCCCTTTACCCAGACTGTTGCCCTCCAGCCTAAATGCGTAGTGCTGGGAATCGGCTGCCGCCGGGGCACGGGTATGGAGCAAATCGAGACAGCGGTCGATCTGGCGTTGGACCGCTTTGAAGTCTCCGCAAACTGTGTGTATAAAATCTGTTCAATAGATTTGAAAGGGGAAGAGCCGGGGCTTATCTCCTTTGCCCAGAAAAACAGCTGGCCTTTCGTCACCTTTTCTGCCCAGGAGCTTGCCCAGGTGGCTGGGCAGTTTACCCCCTCTGCATTTGTAAAAAAGACTGTTGGCGTTGATAATGTCTGCGAGCGGTCAGCTATTCAGGGCAGCGATGGCGGAAAGCTGTTGTTTCCCAAATTTGCCCACAATGGGGTGACAGTGGCGGCAGCTCTGACGCCTGTGGCTTTGGATTTTTCTGATTATCTTTCAACGTTTCCGAAAGGGTGAGATATTATGAAACTGTGGATAGTAGGGCTGGGGCCCGGCGGTGAAGATCAAATTACCCCCAGAGCCATGGCAGCTTTGGAAAGCAGTGACATCATAACAGGTTATACCGTCTATGTGGATTTAATCCGTCCTCTGCTTCCTCACAAGACCTTTTTGACCACTCCTATGAAGCGGGAGGTGGAGCGCTGCCATATGGCGCTGCGGGAAGCCACCCAGGGGCACAGTGTAGCCATGGTGTGCAGTGGGGATGCAGGGGTTTATGGCATGGCAGGGCTTATCTATCAGCTGAGTGTTCAATATCCTCCAGTGGAAATTGAGGTAGTCCCCGGCATTACCGCCGCCTGCAGCGGCGCCGCTCTGTTGGGTGCCCCTCTTGTGCACGATTTCGCTCTGGTCAGCCTCAGCGATCTGCTCACCCCTTGGGAAATGATCGAAAAACGTCTGGCCTGTGCCGCCGAGGGTGACTTTGTCCTCTGTTTGTATAACCCCGCCAGCAAAAAGCGCAGTGACTATTTGGCCCGGGCCTGTGATATTCTGCTCCGGTACCGGTCTCCCCAAACGGTCTGCGGCATTGTCCGCAACATTGGCCGGGCAGGGGAGGAGAGCCGGGTGCTCTCGCTGGCCCAGCTGCGGGATACCCAAGTGGATATGTTTACTACCGTCTTTATTGGCAACTCCCAGACCCAACAGATTGGGGAGCATATGGTGACGCCCAGGGGGTATCGGAATGTGTAATCTGTTGATTTTTGCCGGTACCAGCGAAGGCAGGCGATTGGTAGAATATTTAGCGGCTACCTCTGCTTTGGTTACCGTCTGTGTCACTACTCCCTATGGCCGGGACCTGTTGCCGGTGTCGGAAAATGTCCGGGTCTTGGTGGGGCGTCTGGATGAGAGCCAGATGGAAGAGCTGATGACCAGCCAGAAGTTTGATTGTGTTATCGACGCCACCCATCCCTACGCTGTAGAGGCCACCCTCCACGCAATGGGAGCGGCTGGTCGCTGTCAGCTGCCCTATCTTCGGATGTTGCGGGAAGAGAGTAAGGCGGAGGGCTGTTATTATGTTCAGTCGGCGCAGGACGCGGCCCAGTTTTTAAATGGAACCCAGGGCAATGTATTGCTGACCACAGGAAGCAAGGAATTGGCGGCTTTTACCCAGGTTGAAAATTTTGCCCAGCGCATCTACCCCAGAGTGCTGCCCACTGCCCAGGTGTTGGCACATTGTGAAGGGTTGGGATTCCCTGGTAAAAATATTATCGCCATGCAGGGGCCATTTACCGCCCAGATCAATCGAGCTATGCTAAGTCAAATGGACGCCGCCTGGCTGGTTACCAAGGAGTCAGGGACCAGCGGTGGGTTTGCTGAAAAAATACAAGCCGCTGAGGAGCTTGGGGTACAGGTGCTGATTATTGGCCGTCCGCCCCAGCAGGCGGGATATACTTACGACGAGGTGATCAGCCGTTTGGAGCGGCAGTATGCCCTCTCTGCATCCAGGATTGTGGAGCAGCCCCACAGGACAGTGACCGTTGTGGGCATTGGGCCGGGCAGCCGGGAGCAGATGACCCTGGCCGCCCTGAAAGCGGTAGAGAGTTGTGACTGTCTGATTGGTGCCCAGCGCATGGTGGATGCCTTCTCGTATCTGACCTGTCCTCAGTTTATCTCTGTTTCGGCCACCGAGATTGCCCGATATATTACCCAGCATTCTCAGTATCAAAATATAGTGGTGCTGGCTTCGGGGGATGTGGGCTTCTACAGCATTGCCTCCACTCTGAAGCCCCTTGTAAGCGGCTGCCAGGTTCGGTATCTTTGCGGCATCAGTTCCCTGGTCTATTTCAGCGGTGCTTTGCAGATTCCCTGGCAGGATGGGGTGCTGCTGAGCCTCCATGGACGGGACAGCCGGTATGTTGGCACAGTGCTCACTCATCCAAAAACCTTTTTGCTGACCGGTGGCAGCCACAGCGTACAGGAGATCTGTCAAACTCTGGTAGATTTCGGTATGGAGAATCTGACTGTTTCGGTGGGGGAAAATCTCTCCTATCCAAATGAACGGATTCTCACCCTGTCCATCACCCAGGCGGCCCAGCAGGAGTTTGCACCTTTAAGTGTCCTTTTGATTGAAAACCCCACTCCCATGGGCAGCCTGCGGGTAACCCATGGGCTGCCGGATGAGCTTTTTGACCGTGGGGATGTACCTATGACAAAAAGTGAGGTGCGCAGTGTCTCCCTCTCCAAGCTTGCCCTGCGCCGGGATGACATTGTCTATGACATTGGAGCGGGTACCGGCTCGGTGGCGGTTGAGATGGCTTTGATGGCCCGGGAAGGGATTGTCTATGCCATCGAGAAAAATCCCCAGGCTGTCTCCCTGCTCCACCAGAACCGGGAGAAGTTTGCCGCCTACAACATGCGGGTAGTGGAGGGGGAAGCCCCCCAGGCCCTGGCGTCTCTGCCGGCCCCTGACCGTGTGTTTATCGGGGGCTCCTCCGGAAATCTGGATGCCATTGTGGAGACGGTGTTGGGGAAAAATCCGCAGGCAAGGATTGTGCTCAACGCTATAACTTTGGAGACGCTGCAGCAGGGGATGGCAGTGTTCCAGGCCCATGGGCTGGCTGATCTGGATGTGGTGCAGCTTTCGGTGGCAAAGGCACGTCCAGTGGGCAAGTACCATATGATGACAGGGCAAAACCCTGTATTTATTCTGTCCGGTGAGGGAAGAGAGGGAGAGCGTTGAAAATTCCAAGATTCTTTTTAGCCGGCGCCTCCAGTGGGTCGGGAAAAACCACCCTCACCTGCGGACTGCTACAGGCTTTTGTTAACAGAGGGCTGTCGGTGTCCTCCTTTAAATGTGGCCCTGATTACATCGATCCCATGTTTCACGAGGGGTGTATTGGGGTAAAATCCCGGAATCTGGACCTCTTTTTTACCAGTGAGGAGATGGTCCGTACCCTCTTTTGCCACAATGCCGCCGGCAGTGACCTGGCTGTTTTGGAGGGGGTTATGGGGTTCTATGATGGTGTGGGTATCACCACTACCCAGGCCAGTTCCTATCACCTGGCCAAAACGGTAAAGGCTCCGGTGGTACTGGTGGTCAACGGTAGAGGAATGTCCCTCTCTCTGGCGGCACTCATCAAGGGCTTTTTGGATTTTTGCCCTGACAATCAAATTGCAGGGGTTATTTTAAATCAGGTTTCCGCTGGACTGTACACCCAGCTCAAAGAGACCATTGAAAATCAACTGGGCATTGCGGTACTGGGTTATCTGCCCCGGCTGGTGGACTGTTCTTTGGAGAGCCGCCATCTTGGACTGGTTACCGCTGCCGAGGTCAGTGATTTACAGGATAAACTGCAAAAGCTGGCATCCACTGTGGAGGAAACCATTGACCTGGACCGGCTGCTGCAGTTGGCTGACAGCGCCCCTGATATGCAGGCCCAGGACTGGCAGCCTCCTATGCCCCAGAAGAGCCTGCCGGCAAATATAGCGGTGGCCCGGGAT
>CALXEL010000080.1 GCA_944387315.1 uncultured Clostridia bacterium | reverse complement strand
CATGGCTAGATATTCAGCCACCTTATTGTCATATAAGACTGTCTGCCTCTCATAGGAGCGGTAGGCAGAACAAACCAGCGGAGAAAGGCCCTCGGCTCTAGCAGCTGCTAACATTTCCTGAACAGCGTCATAGATTCTGGCATCCACATAATAGCCCTCATCCAGCTGCAGCATATCTACTGTATAATCAGCGTCCAAGGGATGATCCTTGTTAACCAACATCAAAGCCCAATCCTGGTCAGAGGTTGGGTCTGTTGATTCACAGCTATCAGAAGATGAAGAACTTTCGCTTTCCTCCGATTGAGAACTAGTCAGAGAGGATGTTATATCCGAAGAGGATGAGCCTTGTGAATCTTCTATATCCTCACCCCGGCTGGTATTCCACATCCAGCCCAGAAAGGCTCCCGCCCCCACCAGCAAAACAAGTAACATAAAAGTGAGTGTATTGCTTTTCTTTTTCATGCTATCTCCTATCTATTGGCTTTAAGAAATTAGTGTTTTATTTATGGCGTTAATATAAGCTTTAATACTGGCTTCCAAAATATCGGTGCTCAGTCCCCGTCCAGTGACAATGTCATCTTCCTTACGGATTTGTACAATGGCTTCACCCAGTGCATCCTCACCATCAGTGATAGCCTGGATAGAGTAGTTGTCCAGATGATAACCATTGTTTACAATTTGATCGATGGCCTTGTAGGCCGCGTCAATAGGGCCCTCCCCCCTGGCTACCTGTTCATAGGCAATTCCATCCCGTATTAGTTTTACAACAGCGGTAGCAGAAATGATGGTACCACTGTTGATGACAAAGGCATCCAAAGTATATGTCTCGGGGATTGAAATGGCAAAGGGGCCAATCAAAGCTTCTAGGTCCCGATCGGTAATATTCTTTTTGCGGTCAGCCAGTTGTTTAAACTTCTCAAAAGCCGCATCCATTTCTTTTTCATGGATAGAATACCCTAATTCGGTAAGACGCTCTATAAACGCGTGGCGGCCTGAGTGTTTTCCCAACACAACTCTGCTTTCCGGAATTCCTATATCTGACGGGGACATGATTTCATAGGTGGCCCGGTTATTTAAAATACCATGCTGATGGATTCCCGCTTCATGGGCGAAGGCATTTGCTCCCACCACCGGTTTATTGGGGGCAACTCCAATACCGGTAATAGTAGAAAGCAATTTGCTGGTACGATAAAGCTGTTTGGTTTTGATACCGCACTCACACTGGTAAAAGGCCTTGCGGGTATGCAAAGCCATAACTGTTTCCTCCAATGAAGTGTTCCCAGCTCGCTCTCCAATACCATTGATGGTACACTCAATTTGATCTGCCCCAGCGGAAACAGCCATTAAAGTATTTGCCACCGCCTGTCCCAAATCATTGTGACAATGAATAGCCAAACGAACTGACTGACGATTGATCAAGTTTTCGTTGAGATAGGAAACCAGCTGCTGTACTTCTGCGGCAGTGGCATAGCCCACTGTATCTGGAATGCTTAGTGAGGTAGCCCCTTGCCGTATTGCCTCATTGAGCACCTCCAGCAAAAACGCGGGATCGCTGCGAAAGGCATCTTCCGCGGAAAACTGCACCAAAGGACAGAGGGTTTTGGCATAGGCAATGGCGGAGGACATTTTTTCCAGCATTTGCTGACGGCTCATTTTCAATTTATGCTGTAAATGGATGTCACTGGTAGCGATCACAATGTGCAGCATTGGGTTCTCAGCCACCCGTAACGCCTCATAAGCCCGGTCAATATCACCCCGTACCGCTCGGGAAAGCCCAGTGACAGTAGCATTTTTTATCGTTTGGGCCACCTGCTGAACCGCCTGAAAATCCTCTGGCGAGGTGACAGGAAATCCCGCTTCAATGATGTCAACCCCTAAACGCTCCAATTGTTTGGCCATTTCCAGTTTTTCCTGGATATTCATGCTGCATCCAGGAGCCTGTTCCCCATCCCGTAAGGTAGTATCCAACACTACAATTTTGCGTGGCATTAGCCGTTCCCTCCCGCCGTCATTCTAATAATAGAAAGCATAGCCTTTTTTGTATAGATTGTCAATTCCCCTTCATGACTGGGTCAAAAGATTGTTTTTTGTCTTTGAGAATGCTATACTAAGCTGAGACTTGGAAAGGAAAAGCAATGTTATGACAAAAAAACAGCGTGCCCTGATGGCGATTGATCTATTAAAACAGGAATATCCCGATGCCATATGTTCTTTGGAATATGAACGGCCTTATGAACTGCTGATTGCGGTACGTCTGTCGGCCCAATGTACCGATGCCAGAGTAAACCTGGTTACACCTGCCCTCTTTGAAAAATATCCCACTCTGGAATCTTTCGCCAATGCGCAGCTGGAAGAATTGGAAGAGATTATCCGTCCCTGTGGTTTTTTCCACACAAAGGCCAGAGATATCATACTAATGAGTCAAATGCTGCTGAAAAACTATGGAGGCATACTGCCTGACACAGTGGAAGAACTGACAAAACTGCCTGGTGTTGGCCGCAAAACTGCCAATTTAATAGTGGGCGACGTCTATAAGAAGCCGGCTATTGTATGCGATACCCATTGTATTCGGATTACCAACCTGTTGGGCCTGACCGATACCAAAGATCCCTACAAATGCGAGCTTCAGCTGCAAAAATGTCTTCCTCCTCAGGAATCAAGCGACTTCTGCCACCGGATGGTACTGCATGGGCGCAAATACTGCATTGCCCGCCGTCCCCGTTGTCAGGAGTGCCCACTTGCCCCTTGCTGCAAACATTTTGAGAAAACATATGGCCATCTTTCTAGTGCCACAGAATAGCTTTTTTATTCCAATTGGGCTCCCATCATTTGGGAGCCTTTTTATAGATTTGGGGATTCCCAGCAGTTAATATAAGATATGTCAAAGATTTTTGACATGCAACTTCTAATAGGTAAAAGAGATTTGCTAGACAAAAAGATGGCCTTTTCCTACAATGATAGCAGGAGGTGACACAGTATGGGAATCGGTGAAAAAATCAAAACCGCGCGATTGCAGGCGGGCCTAACCCAGGAACAGGTAGCGGAAGCCCTAAAAGTGAGCCGTCAGACGGTTTCTAACTGGGAAAACGAAAAAACTTACCCTGACATTCTACGTGTCATTGAACTCAGCGATCTGTATACTGTCAGTCTAGACTATCTGTTAAAGGGAAATTCCCCATCATGTGAATACCTCAACTATCTTTCAGATAGTACCAATACAGTTAAAAGTAAAAACCGATGGACATTGGCACTTATGATGACTGTATATATGATGATCTGGGCCACTGCAGTAATCGTGTTCTGGTTCTTTACCAATGGTTCCGACGCCATGGGTTACAGTTTGGTATATTTATGGGTACTGTTGCCGGTTGCTACCATTTCGCTCTCCTTATGGATGGGCTGTTCCTTTGCCTGGAATAAATACTGCTGGCTTTTTCCTCTCTTTTTGGGAACAATGTATATGTTGGCAGAATATGCCACCTTCAGCTTAGCCAATATGATAGCATTTAGACGATATAACTCTCCCCATTGGAGCATGATCTTCATAGGCACTTTCATATCCCTGCTTGGCCTGCTGGCAGGCTTTCTATTTCAGAAATTAAAGCGGCAACATAATATATAAAAAAGCCAATAGACAAAAACAGCTTCCCAAATCCTTTTGGATTCAGGAAGCTGTTTTTATAATACCTACTAAAAAATCAAATATTGTTCCCCATTTTCACTGCCCTCATATAAATTGCCAGCAGGAAACACAAAGGAGAACCCACCATTCTCAAAAGCTAAATCTCCACCATCGTCAGCAATAAAATAGACCCCGTCATAACCACAAATTTCCATTAAAGAGGAAGAAACACTGTCCAAAATGGTAAACACCAGATCCTGGGCATCAAATACATGAAATTCTTCTTTTTGATGTTCCGGAGGCCCTGTAAAAATAGACGCTCCCTGCGCAAAAGCAATTTTGACCTGATTATTTTCCACTTCAGGCTGAGCTGCCAACTCTAAATTCCACCCAGTCAGCGAGGCAATAGCCTCTATCACCCCCTGGGGATCAGCTATCCCAGTATATTCATATTCCTTTTGTAATCCATTTTTACCAATCAGCAAAGTCTTTTCCTCCAATGGCTCAGAAGCTATGGAAGATGAAGATGGTTGCTCTGAGCTACTGCTGGGTTCTGATCCCATTTCTGGAGCGCACCCTGTCAGCAACAAAAGTACTGAGCATCCCAACAGCAAATTATATTTCAAATCCATCTAAACTTTTTCTCCTATCATTATCATATACAAGAAAAGCCCCATTTGGGGGCTTTTCTACATAGTTGATTATTCTTCTTCATCCTCTGGAGGATTGGCCCAGTTGTGCCA
>CALXEL010000079.1 GCA_944387315.1 uncultured Clostridia bacterium | reverse complement strand
CAGCAACAACAAGGGGTTATAGGCAAGCTGCAAGATGGCAGTCCATATTGATAAATATAGGGATATTCACAGCTTTTTTTAACGTAAACTTCTAGTGACGGCGTATCTGAAAACAGCATACAAGGATTATATATCAGGTTGCCTGGAACAATGCCTGTGCCAAAGGAATAGTAACCTATTTGACGCAGACAAAGATCAAAACAAATTAAATGATATTCATATTCCTCCATAACAATAATGAGATAGTAGTTGCAGATTTTACTGACTCCTACAATCCATCCTTCTAAAGGAAAGCATAGTTCGCCTACCTCTCCAGACTCTGGTTTAAAGAAGATGATTTTATTGTTGAAGGAGAGAATGAGACGATTTTGACAGCAATCATAAGCAATGCCTGTCATTTTACCTAAATGTCCTGTTCCATATATACAGAGTGCATCTACTTCATTTAAATTATGATCCAAACAAAACAATTGGCCTGAACATATGGAAGAAGCCCAAAATAAATGATGATGCCAATCATAGCAAATGCAATCATATTTTTTAGCTGTCTGAACAAATTCTACCAATTGATAACTGTGGTCCAGTTTCAGGATACCTTTTTGATTGGTCAAGGTACAAAAATAGTGACATCCATCAAAAGTAATGTGATTGATTTTATAGCAGCGCCCTAACAGCAAAGGCGTTTTTTGTATATTGATAATCATGTAAATCCTCCAGTGAAAAAAATACCGGAGCAAAGGGCCCATTGTTATTATATGTAAGAACAACTGGAATGTCCTACTATGAAATCTATGGTTTTCATGTACAATAGGAATGTATAAAAAATCCCCCTGGCCATTAAGACCAGAGGGATAAAATATAGAGTACAAATTGAAAATATTAGTGGACATGGCAGGCGTCACAGTCTTTGATTTCACCAACAATGGGGAGAGGGTCGATGCCCTGTCTGGTGTAGTAATCAGAAATGGCCGCTTTTACAGCCTGTTCGGCCAAAACAGAACAGTGAATTTTGACTGGCGGTAGTCCATCCAGGGCTTCCACTACGGCGCTGTTGGTCAGTTTCAACGCCTCTTCCACCGTAGCACCTTTCACTAGTTCTGTTGCCATCGAGCTGGTAGCAATAGCGGCGCCGCAGCCAAAAGTTTTAAATTTTACGTCCTCTATTACACCGTTTTCAATTTTAAGATACATTTTCATAATATCGCCGCATTGGGGGTTTCCCACTTCACCAATGCCATTGGCGTCAGAAAGTTCCCCTACATTTCTGGGATTGGTAAAATGATCCAACACTTTTTCCGAATACATATAATTCATCCTTTCAATAGACCAAGGCTGGTTTTAGTTGTTTTCTCCTGCGGTGATTTTTTCCCATAGGGGGGACATGCTCCGCAGCCGCTGGATAATAGGGGGGAGGGTTTCCAGTACATATTCAACTTCTTCCATGGTGTTTTGTACCCCCCAGCTGAGCCGCAGAGAACCATGGGCGACTTCATGGGGTAAACCGATGGCCAACAGCACATGGCTGGGGTCCAGGGAACCGGAGGTACAGGCTGAACCGGAGGAGGCACAGATTCCATGCATGTCCAGCATCATCAGCATGGATTCTCCTTCAATGCCCTCAAAAGACACATTGACATTGCCAGGAAGGCGGCGAACTGGGTCTCCGTTGAGACGTGTGTGTGGGATTTGCAGCAGCGACTGGATACAGCGATCCCGCAGAGCTGTCTCGTGGGCGATACGCTCGTCCAGATGTTGGGTAGCGTAAGCAATGGCAGTGCCCAGCGCCACAATGCCGGCAACATTTTCGGTACCGGCCCGGCGTCCCCGCTCCTGACTTCCACCATCCATAAAGGTGTCAATAACCACTCCCTTGCGTAGATAGAGGGCGCCGATACCTTTAGGGGCGTTGAGCTTGTGGCCGGAGAGGGATAGCATGTCTATATTTTGGGCCACCACGTCGATGGGTACATTTCCCACAGCCTGTACCGCGTCGGTGTGGAAAAGGACACCTTTCTGGCGACAGATAGCGCCAATTTCGGAAATGGGCAGAATGGTACCAATTTCGTTGTTGGCGTACATGATGGAAACCAGCCCTGTATCTTCCCGGATTGCCTGTTCCACCTGAGCGGGGTCAATTTGGCCATAGGTATCCACTGGCAGATAGGTGATTTCGAATCCCTCTTTTTCCAAAGCGGCGCAGGTGTGTAAAATGGCATGGTGTTCAATGTTGGTGGTGAGCAGATGCCGCTTTCCTTTTTGAGCCAGCCGGCGCATAGTGCCTTTCAGGGCCCAGTTGTCCGCCTCGGTTCCACAGGAGGTAAAATAAATTTCATTGGGCTGGGCATGTAGGGCATCCGCCACTTTTTTACGGGCGTCATCAACCGCCGCCCGGGCTTGCTGTGCCAGGGAATATACACTGGAAGGATTGCCATATTCCGACTTATAATAGGGCAGCAACGCCTCCAGTACCTGAGGGGAGACAGGAGTGGTGGCCGCGTTGTCAGCGTATACAATTTTTTTCATAGGAATTCCTCCTTAGAGTCAATCAAATTTATCTTTCCCCAAAGGGTGTTTTTTTGCTTGGCTCAATTGTATACTATTTTAGGATACATTTCAATCCCTATTTTAAAAATTATCGAAATTTTTCCGATTGGGCTACGGCCAGACGGTCACAGCGCTCGTTTTCCGGGTGTCCAGCATGGCCTTTGACCCAGACCAGCTTTACCTGGTGCAGTTCCAAAAGGGCCAGGATTTTTTCCCAGAGGTCCACATTCAGAGCTGGTTCCTTGTTGGAACGTTTCCAATGATTTTTCTTCCAGCTGTAAACCCAGCCTTTCTCAACGGCATCGATAAAATATTTTGAATCGCTGTATAAGGTGACCTGGCACGGCTCCTTCAGGGCAGAGAGCCCCTCAATGACCGCGGTCAATTCCATTCGGTTGTTGGTGGTGGAGGCCTCACCTCCAGAAAGTTCCCGGGTATGCCCGTTATAACGCAGAATGGTGCCCCAACCCCCTGGTCCCGGGTTGCCGGAGCAAGCTCCATCTGTAAATATTTCTACCTGTTTCATATTCTTCATTCCTACTTTTGAATCTCTACTGTTTTGGTTTAAAATTCAGAAATTATTATACTTGTTTTTCCAATGCAACACAAGGCTCCTGTTTTGTCTTAAAAGGAAAAATTCTGTTTGGGTGCGACTGAATCCCGCTATTTCCAGCCATACTATCCTTATAAAAACCATATGAATGGATTGAAAATAAAAGCGGAGGAAAACAGTTAAATGGTGTGGTGGTTGTAACAATCGTCGAAAGAACTTGACAGGATATTGAACAAAGTATACAATATCCTTAATGATGTGTTCGTTATACTAATCATTTCCTGGAGAAAATGGTGGCTGCCGCTAAATCGGTACGCAGAGTGAGTGGCGTGGGGCCTTCTGCACGACAGCCATACAAACAGGAAGCTGCAACAGCTGTTTCACTGTCATATCTGCTGTGGGTATGGCAGGAATCGGTTTTTGTCGTGTTGCCATAAGGCGTGGACCAAAGGTTTGCCGTTTTTTAGCGGCGATAGAATTCACCAGATATATGGTGGTACAAGTGTTTCCCAAGAGAATAGGAACCGAAGCGTCCATGGTAGAGGAACAAATCAATAGCACAAGGACAGCCGCCTTTGTACGGAAAAAGGGTGGCTTGATCAGGTAATGCGTAAATAGATAAGATACAAGAATTTTGGAGGTAAACAATAGTGCCAGAAAAGAAAACAACTGCATCCGCCTCCACAACACAGGCGGAAAAAACAACCAAACATACATCGGAGGGCACAGGAACTGGCAATCGCCGCAGACGGACCACTGGCGGCAAGAGCAAACAAGCTGCTTCCCAACAGGGAACGGCACCTGTTAAAGCACCGGAGACAGCGTCTGCCGCTAAATCTAGCAAGGTTGATGGCGCCAAGCGCAGGGGACGGAAACCAGCGACATCCAATAGTGGAACTCCTGCCGCTGCAGACACAGGTGAAAAAAATCAAGCGGTATCTTCGACAACAGCTAAAACCAGCACAGGAAACCGCCGCCGGCGGAGTACCAAGAAGCAGCCGGCCGAAGTGAGAAAGCCCCCAGTGCGCATTATTCCATTGGGGGGACTCAATGAAATTGGTAAAAACCTGACAGTGTTTGAATGTCAGAATGATATGATTATTGTGGACTGCGGTATGGCCTTTCCTGATGATGAGATGTTCGGTGTGGATGTGGTCATTCCTGACTTCACATTTTTGGAACGCAACCGTGATAAATTGCGGGGAATTGTGATTACCCATGGCCATGAGGATCATATTGGTTCTCTGGCGTATTTGCTCAAAACAATCAATCTGCCCATTTATTCCACCAGACTGACTCTGGGACTGATTGACGGGAAATTAAAAGAGCATGGCCTTTCTGGACGGGTAAAGATGCACGAGGTAGCCCCTGGGGATACGGTAAAAATGGGTTGTATGTCGGTGGAGTTTATTGCGGTGAACCACTCGATTCCTGGTTCTTGTGGCCTGGCGATTTTCACTCCCGCCGGCACTATTGTCCACACCGGTGACTTTAAGGTGGACTTTACTCCCATTGGTTCCCCCATGATTGACCTGGCTCGCTTTGGAGAGCTGGGCAGCAAGGGTGTGTTGGCGCTGATGTCGGACTCCACCAACAGTGAGCGTCCAGGCGCGACTCCCAGTGAACGCAAGGTGGGCCAGTCCTTTGACAGCCTGTTCAAGCGGGCTGGCAAAAAACGTGTAATCATAGCCACCTTTTCTTCCAATGTCCATCGGGTACAGCAGGTGGTGGACGCCTGCGTAAAATATGGCCGCAAGTTAGTGGTCTCCGGCCGCAGCATGGTCAATGTGATGACCAAAGCCATCGAGCTGGGATATTTGAATGTGCCGGATGGTCTGCTGATTGATGTGGATTTGCTGGGCCGCTATGCCGATGAGAACATTGTGCTCATCACCACCGGCAGCCAGGGAGAGCCTATGAGCGCTTTGACCAGAATGGCCATGAGTGACCACAGAAAGGTTACGATTACTCCCAACGATTTTATCATTATCTCCGCTTCTCCCATCCCGGGCAACGAAAAGACAGTGACCCGGGTGATTGATGAGCTGATGAAGCTGGGAGCCGAAGTGATCTATGAGAAGATGTATGAGATTCACGTCTCTGGCCATGCCTGCCAGGATGAGCAGAAATTAATGATCGCACTTACCAAACCCAAGTTTTTCATCCCAGTGCACGGTGAGTTTCACCATCTGAAGAAGCACGCCGAGACAGCCCTCTCCATGGGAATTCCCGCTTCCAATATCTTTATTGGTGATGTGGGCAAGGTTATCGAGACCGATGGCGTGGATATGAAATTCAATGGGGTAGTGCCTTCCGGCAGCGTTATGGTAGACGGTCTGGGTGTAGGAGATGTTGGCAGTATTGTACTGCGGGATCGGAAACACTTGGCTCAGGACGGTTTAATTATCGTTGTAATCACCATGGATTCCGCCACTGGTACTGTATTGGCCGGTCCGGACATTGTTTCTCGTGGCTTTGTCTATGTGCGGGAGGCGGAAGAGATGATGAATGAAGCCAAGCGAGTCTGTCGGGAAGCCCTGCGCAGCTGTGAGAACGGAAAGGTGCGGGATTGGGGCAATATCAAAACCGTCATCAAGGACCAGCTTAGCTCTTATCTCTATGGCCGTACCAAACGCAGCCCAATGATTTTGCCCATCATTCAGGAAGTGTAAATTTCCCCAAAAATCCACTATCGAATTGTACACAAGTGTGATATAATAGGCGCAAGGCAGATTTTCTGCCCTGTGCCTGTTTTATTTTGAACCCGCAGGTTGTATTTGCTGAAGAAAGATGAGAGCGGGAAGTTTTGTGTTGACAGGGACAAGAGCCCGGCATGAAGCGGTAGCGATCTGCCGGGGTCTGTAGGGGAGGATCACTGATGAATAAACGGATTACCTTGTTTAAGCCGATTATCTATGTGTTGATTGGAATTTGTGTGATTTTGGCTTTGCTCAGTTCTCTGGGTAGAGCGGAGGTCTTTTACGCCAGCGGAGCGATCGCTCTGTGCGGTATTATCTATGTACTGTTTCAGTTGCGCTATGCCGACCGGGATATCAACCTCTTTCTCAACAGCATGGGCCATGCCATAAAGGCGATGCAAACTGAGGATATGGTAGATTTTCCACTTCCTATTTTTGTGGTAAATGGGGATGGGGAAGTCCTTTGGTTTAACGAGCGGGGAACTATGCTGCTGGGTGAAAACAAGGATTTCTATGGCCATATGATCCAGGAAATCATAGGGGAGACCGACTTCCATCAGCCTTGCCCGGAACATGGCCACAATATCCTGTGGCAGGGGCATATGTACTCTTTGTATGTCAATTCCTCCAACGAAGCGGGAGAGACTTTGTACGCTCTCTATTTTGTGGATGACAATGAGCTGAAGTATTATACCGATCTGTACTTTAAAACCAAGCCTGCGGTGATGATTGTCACCATCGACAACTATGATGAGCTGGCTCAAAGCGCCAAGGAGAGCGAGCGCTCCCAGGTGCTCAGCGAAGTTGAGTATCAGATTGAGCAGTATGTGGAAAAATTCCATGGCATCATTGACAAAGTGGAAAAAGACCGCTTTGTGGTCATGGTGGAAGAGCAAAATATGCAGGGAATGATCCAGAGCCGTTTTGATATTCTGGACCGGATTCGGGAGATTGCCAGCGGGGATCGGGTTCCCACCACTCTGTCCATTGGTGTGGGCCGCAACGCCAAGGATTTGCGCACAGCGGAACAGATGGCCCGCCAGGCTTTGGATATGGCTTTGGGCCGGGGTGGCGATCAGGCGGCGGTACGCACTGAAAATGGTTATGATTTCTTTGGCGGCCTTTCCAAAGGTGTGGAAAAGCGCACCAAGGTCAAAACCCGCATTGTGGCCACCGCTCTTTCAGAACTCATTGAATCCAGCGATCTGGTTTTGATTATGGGACATAGTTTTGCTGATTTGGATTGTTTTGGCTCAGCGGTTGGTTTGCTCAAAGCGGTAAAACAGATGGGCAAACGGGCGTTTATTGCCATAAACAAGCGGAAAAACCTGGTGGGGCCCCTTTACGACAGGTTGGAATCCAATGGATATGCCGGCCTGTTTATTGAGCCGGCAGAGGCTCTGGGAATGGTTACCCCCAAAACCCTGCTCATCATTGTAGACACACATATTGAGCATATTTTGGAGTCTGCTGAGCTATACCGCCGCTGCGAGACAGTGGTGGTCATTGACCACCACCGCAAGATGGTAGGGCATATTGACAACGCGGTGATTTTCTACCACGAACCCTATGCCTCTTCTGCTTCTGAAATGGTTTCAGAGTTGGTACAGTATCTGGGTGATTCGGTGAAGCTGGGCCGTCTGGAAGCGGAAGCGCTCCTGTCGGGTATTATGCTGGACACCAAGAATTTTGTCATCAAGACAGGTGTGCGCACCTTTGAGGCAGCCGCCTATCTGAGGCGGCTGGGAGCAGATACGGTGGAGGTACGCAAACTGTTCAGCTCCTCCATGGATTCTTACCAGCGCCGGTCCCGGCTGGTCTCCTCCGCGGAGGTGTACCGCCGGTGTGCCATCGCCAGCACCAATACGCCCACCGATGACATTAAGATTGTGGCGCCTCAGGCGGCGGATGAGCTGCTGAATATCAGCGATGTGGACGCGTCCTTTGTCATGTACGAGTACGCTGGCGGTGTCTCTTTTTCCGCCCGGTCTATGGGAGCGCTCAATGTACAGATTATTATGGAAAAACTGGGCGGCGGTGGCCATCTGACCATGGCTGGCGCGCAGATTCCGGACATTTCCCTGGAAAACGCCAGACAGAAGCTGTTGGAGGCCATTGACCAGTATTTAGAAGAACAAAAACAGGCGTAAACCTGTCACATATCATTTAGGAGGACGAAAGAGATGAAAGTAATTCTCAAACAGGATGTAAAAGGTACCGGTAAAAAAGGCCAGCTGGTAGAGGTGTCGGACGGATATGCCCGCAACTTTTTGCTGAAAAAGGATTTGGCTACTGCCGCAACCCCTCAGGCCCTTAACGAGATGAAAAACCGGGAGGCTTCCCAGCAATACCACGAGGCAATGGAACGGAAGGTTGCCCAGGAGCTGGCTGAGAAGATCAACGGAAAAACCTTGAAAATCACCGCCAAGGCGGGAACCAACGGCCGCCTCTTTGGATCGGTCACTGCAAAGGAGATTGGTGAAGCTCTCAAACAGCAGCTCTCCGCTGAGGTGGATAAGAGAAAGATTGAAATGGATGGGGATATCAAAGCCTTTGGCGGTTATGAGATCGTTGTGAAGCTGTACCCTGGCATTTCGGCTAAGTGTACTGTTATGGTAGGGGAATAGGCCCCCAATTGGCCATTTAAGGGAGAGAACCATTTTTGGAGCAGAATTTTACCCAACAGACATATGGGACAAACCTCCCCTTCAGTTTGGAAGCGGAGCAATCGGTGCTGGGCGCCATCCTGGTTGAGCCCAGCTGTATTTCCACAGCGCTGGAATACCTGAAACCGGAGAGTTTTTATAAAGAGCAGCACCAGGAGATTTTTTCGGTTCTGATGCGGATGTTTGTATCTGCCCAGACCATTGATTTCATTACAGTGCTGGAACAGGTGAAAGGGGAAAATATCTTCCCCGATGAGGGCGCAGCAAAGCTCTATTTGACCCAGTTGGTGCAGGTCGTTCCCTCAGCCAGTAATCTGGTTTCCTACGCTAAAATTGTACAGGAAAAGTATTATCTGCGCAGTTTGATCGCTTCCTCCCAAAACACCATCACTTTGGCCCGGGAGGGGCAGGGGGATGCCCAAAGCTTGTTGGATCGGGCTGAACAGGAGATCTTTGACATCCGCCAGGGGAAAAACACCACCGGCCTGGTGCGGATTGATGAGATCATCATGGAAACCTATGACCGCCTCCAAAAGCTCAGCAGCGAGGATCGCAGCGAGTATGTGGGGGTTTCCACCGGGTTTGGGTCTCTGGATACCTTGATTACCGGGCTCAATAAATCCGACCTGGTTTTGCTGGCTGCTCGTCCGGCTATGGGTAAAACTGCCTTTGCTTTGAACATTGCCACCAATGTGGCGGTGCGAGGCGGCAAAAAAGTGGCGATTTTTTCCCTGGAAATGGGCAAGGAACAGCTGGTCAGCCGTATTCTCTCCTCTGAGGCATTGATTCCCAGTACCAATTTGCGTACAGGTTCTCTCAGCGGTGAGGATTGGGTCAAGGTGGCTATGACTGCTCAGGTGCTTTCTAAAGCCCCCATCTATATTGACGATACCCCCGGTATTACAGTTGCCGAGATGAAAGCCAAGCTCCGCCGGATTCGGGATGTGGGCCTGGTGGTTATCGACTATCTGCAGCTGATGTCAACCGGACGAAAGGATGGAAACCGCGTGCAAGAGGTTTCCGAAATTACCCGTTCCTTAAAAATCCTGGCCAAGGAGCTCAACGTCCCGGTTATCACCCTGTCCCAGCTGTCCCGAGGTCCTGACTCCCGTTCCGACCACCGGCCTATGCTCTCTGACTTGAGAGAGTCAGGCTCTATTGAACAGGATGCGGATATCGTTCTCTTTTTGTATCGGGATGCCTATTACAACCGGGAGAGCGAGGAACCTAACCTGGCTGAGTGTATTGTGGCAAAAAACCGCCATGGAGAAACCGATTCAGTAAAACTGGGTTGGGATGGTCAGTTTACAAGATTTAAAGGTCTGGAGTTGTTCCGGGATGAACCGTAAAGTATTCGAGACCATACAGCAATATGAAATGATACAGCAAGGCGATTCAGTCTGTGTTGCCCTGTCAGGCGGCGCGGATTCGGTCGCCCTGCTTGCTTTTTTTCTACGCAATCGAGACACTTTAAAAATCTCGGTTTCTGCCTGTCACCTCAATCACAACCTGCGAGGGGAAGAGAGCGAGAGGGACGCCAGATTTGTGCGGGACCTGTGCTGTCGGGAACAAGTTCCCCTTTTTTACCGCAGTGAGCCGGTGGGCCAGCTGGCCCAGGAGAAACACCTGTCGGTGGAAGAGGCCGCCCGCAATGTCCGCTATCAGTTTTTTGAGGAGATCGCTTATCGGGAACACTGTAAAATTGCTACCGCCCACACCCTCAGTGATTCCATGGAAACCATTGTTTTTAACCTGGCCCGGGGTACAGGGATCAAAGGGCTGTTGGGGATCCCACCCAAGCGAGGGGATCTGATTCGGCCACTCATCCAATGTACCCGCCAGGATGTAGAGGCCTATTGTGAGCAATATCACTTGGACTATGTAACCGACTCCACCAATTTGTCAGATGACTATACCCGCAATCTGATTCGCCATCAGGTTATTCCCAGGCTTTACAGCATCAATCCTGCCGCTGACCGGGCATTTTTGCGAACCATCCGTTTTATGGGCGAAGCCGATCAGTTGGTGGAACAGCTGGCCCGGCAGGCTTTAGCAAGCTGGCAGACCCAGTACTCCCAGTGGTATCCTGTCCATGATTTTTTAAAACTTCCCTCTGCAGTGGCGCATCGAGTTTTTTCTATTTTGGCCAGTCATGCCCATGTGGCAATGTCCACGGAGCAGTATGATCTCTGTATGGAACTGCTCAGGCAGGGAAAAGGGGCCCAGCAGCTCACTCAATTTGTATTTTTTACTGTTGGCTCCAATGGAATTGCTTTCAAGAAAAAAGAAACACAAGAAAAAGTGGACTTTACCCAAAAACTGGAGGCATTATCCCCGGGCAAACAGGTATTTTGTGCTGTGGGGAGAAACCGGACAGCTTGTCTGGAACTATTGGATTGTGAACAAATTAAAAATTTTCAGGATAAAAAAAGTAAGGGGTTAAAAAATGTATTGGATTATGATAGAATATATGGTACTGTCATAATCAGGCCCAGATTATCCGGCGATGCAATTCGATTGCCAGGACGGGGCTGTACCAAGAGCCTGAAAAAATTATTTCAGGAAAAAAAGGTACCAGTGTCCTGTCGGGAGTCTACCCCAGTGCTGCAGGATGACGCCGGAATTATATGGGTTGAAACTTTCGGACCCAGTGAGCGTACAGCGGTTTCCAATCAGACAACGCGATTTTTAATGATAACAATCTTGGAGGATTAAAACCGATGGAACAGGATATTTTAAGAACACTGATTACAGAGCAGGAAATTTCTGAAAAAGTAAAAGAATTGGGCGCTCGTATCAGCCGGGATTACACAGGGAAAAACTTAATGATGGTGGGTATCCTCAAGGGATCGGTTGTCTTTATGGCTGATCTGATGCGAGCGGTATCCATCCCGGCAAAGATTGATTTTATGTCGGTTTCCAGCTATGGTACAGGAGTGAAAACCTCCGGTGTGGTTAAGATATTAAAAGATCTGGATATTCCTTTGGAGGGTGTTGACCTTCTGTTGGTTGAGGATATTCTGGACAGTGGATTGACCTTGCAGTACCTGCGGGAGATTTTACAAAAACGCAATCCAAGCAGCGTTCGTATTGTAACTCTTTTGGACAAACCTGAGGGCAGAAAAGCGGACATTCGTCCCGATTACTGTGGCTTTCAGGTGCCCGATGAGTTTGTGGTGGGGTATGGCTTGGATTACGCCGAACGCTATCGCAACCTGCCGTATATTGGCATATTAAAACCGGAAGTTTACAGCAAGTAAGGTCTTTGTACCGATCTTGACCTGCTTTTATCTGGGATAAACATTGCAGCCTTTGCGAAACAGAGGCAAAGGGCAAAACACCAAAACAGGGAGTGAAGTCTGTTGCCAGCAAAAAAACCATCCCCCAGGGGTCTGGGAATTTATGTTGCGCTCCTTTTGGGTCTCATGCTTATGGGAACCATGCTCTTTTCAGAGCAGAGCCAACCAAATCCAATTAAATATTCTACGATTATCAATTATTTTGAAGAAGATCAGGTCAAAGCCTTTTCCATTAATCTGGGTTCCGGCGAGATGACCATGACCATTTCTGAAAATGGCGCCGACCGGGAACTCAACTACCGAGTACCTCATGTAGGACTGTTTTTGGAAGAGATCGATGACGATGTAACCAGATACAATGAGGCCCATCCCGATGCCAAGATGGTACGGGACTACATCGCAGCGGTGGAGACCTCCTGGTTCCTCAATATGCTGCCTACCCTGCTGCTCATTGGTGCCATGGGTGTGTTCTGGTATTTTATGATGCGGCAGACCCGAGGCGCTGGCGGCGGCAATGTAATGGGGTTTGGCAAGGCCAAGGCCCGCACCCCCGAGGAAGGCAGACGGGTTACCTTTGCCGATGTGGCTGGAGCTGATGAGGAAAAAGAAGAACTGGTAGAAATTGTGGAGTTCTTAAAAAATCCAGCCAAGTTTAATGCCCTGGGGGCCCGGATTCCCAAGGGTGTGCTTTTGGTGGGCCCTCCCGGTACCGGTAAAACCTTGCTGGCCCGAGCCGTAGCAGGCGAGGCGGGCGTTCCCTTTTTCTCCATCTCTGGTTCCGATTTTGTAGAGATGTTTGTAGGTGTGGGCGCTTCTCGTGTGCGGGACTTGTTCGACCAGGCCAAGAAGAGCTCTCCCAGCATTATCTTTATTGATGAGATCGATGCGGTAGGCCGTCAGAGAGGCGCTGGCCTGGGCGGCGGCCATGATGAGAGAGAACAGACCCTCAACCAGTTGTTGGTTGAGATGGATGGTTTCGGTGCCAACACTGGCGTAATTATTATTGCTGCTACCAACAGACGGGATATTCTGGACCCTGCCCTGTTGCGTCCAGGCCGTTTTGACCGCCAGGTAGTAGTGGGTTATCCCGACGTCAAGGGGCGGGAGGAGATCCTCAGGGTTCACACCCGCAACAAGCCGTTGGGACCTGATGTGGATCTGAAAATTATTGCCAAGACCACAGTGGGCTTCACTGGAGCCGATTTGGAAAATATCATCAATGAAGCCGCTTTGTTGGCAGCCTGTAAAAATAAAAAGGCCTTGACCATGATTGATATTGAGGACGCCACCCGCAAGGTGATTTTAGGTCCAGAGAAGCGCAGTCATGTGGTCAACGAAAAGAGCAAACGGCTGACCGCTTATCATGAGGCAGGCCATGCGGTTTGTACCTATCATCTCCCTACCCAGGATGCTGTCCACGAGGTTTCCATTGTTCCCCGGGGCGGGGCAGGCGGTTACACTATGTCATTGCCCAGCGATGACCAGGATTACCGGACAAAAGGGGAAATGCAGGAGAGCATTGTGGTCCTTTTGGGCGGCCGGATGGCAGAAAAGCTTGTTTTGGATGACATCTCCACCGGCGCTTCCAACGATATTGAGCGGGCCACCAAAACAGCCCGGGCTATGGTGACCCGGTATGGATTCAGTGAAAAGCTGGGGCCTGTGGTATATGGCCAGGACCAGAGCGAGGTGTTCCTGGGACGTGACTTTAACCAGACCCGCAACTATTCAGAGAATGTGGCCGCTGAAATTGACGCGGAGATTCGGGATGTGATTGACAGCGCCTATGAGCGTGCCAAGGATATTTTGACCGAACACATGGATCAGCTGGAACGGATTGCCCAGTATCTGCTGGAGCATGAGAAGGTGGATTCCGAAGGCTTCAAGGCTCTGATGGAGGGACGGGAAGTCGATCCCACCAAGGCCAAGTCCTTGTTTGGACTGGACCGCTCCCAGGAGATTCCCGACCAGCCAGTGGTTTCCCAGCAGCCTACCCCGCAGGAGCCATTGGGTTCTGAGCCTCCTGTTCAGAGTGCTGACCCTGTAGCTCCCCAGCCGGAGCAGCCTGAGGTACCCTCAGAGCATCAGGACCCTCCCCAGCAACAGTAATTTTGCTACTAAAAAGCTCCCGGACAACTGTCCGGGAGCTTTTTGACGAAAAAAATCCAGCGGCAATTTGTTTTGCCGCTGGATTTGAAAAGTTTTACTTCTGGTTGTCGGAGGGGTTGTTTTTGTGAGGCTCTGGTTCTTGTATATCTGGTTTGGCCACAGGGGGAGACACAGGGGCGCTCCATCCACCGCCATAGTGTATTCCGGTGGGGTGGGGTGCTTCCGGCGGGCGATTTTTCCGCCAAGCGGGAATGATCACCCTTGCAAAGAGTTTACGGGCCAGAAGTACAATCACCAGGATCAGCGCCAGATTGATCAGCAGTACGGGGCCATCCTCAATGAGGAAGAACAGCAGGCCGGACAGGGTGCTGGAGATGTTCTCACCCGAGCGGATAAAAGCCTGTTTCAGCTTCTGGCCAAAGGTTTTGGGCTGGGACTGTACCACGTTGTACTCCACCACTTCCCTCAGGTAGATGTCCAGATAGGAGTAACTCACCTGGTTGTCCATTCGACGCAGGGAGGAGGTATAGGACTCGATCTGATACCGTACCTCACTGAGAGCAGACTCCAATGTGATCATGTCCTCCATGGTCTGGGCGTTGCGCAGCAGTTCCAGCAGCCGCTCTTCCTGTACCTGCAGGGTTTCCAGACGGGCCTCGGTGTCAAAATAGGAATCGGTGATGTCCTGGATGGTGTCATTCTGTGAGGTGATGTTGCACAGGGAACCTACCGAGGACACTACCTCATCCAGCTTCTCCGCTGGGATTCGGGCTGTAAAGGTTGCGCTGCGCTCATAGGTTTCGCTGTTGGAGTAGATGCTTTTGCCATCAATATTGGACTGTTCCACATAGCCGCCGCTCTGGGTGATCAGCGTTTCGATCTCCTGGATAGCCTGGTCAAAATCCATGGTTTCCAGGCGCAGGTCCACATTTTTCACAATTTTCCGGTCGGTTTGCAGGCTTTCTTCCTCAGTTACCCCGGACTCCATCGATTCAGCGGAGGCGTTGGGGCTGGCAAATCCTCCGGTGGCTGACTGGGTGTACGCCATGGAAGAGGAACCGCTCATGTCGGTGGCAGCTCCATTGGAAGAGCGGCTGGAACATCCTGCCAGCAGCAGTGAGACAACCAGAGCCGCTGCAACTCCTCGAACCATCTGTTTTTTCATCTGTTTCCAACTCCTTTCCCGGTTTCATATCCTTTCACTTATTAAGTGTACTGGGAAAGTCTGCTTATTGCAACAGAAAGTAAAGTTTTACACAATATGGAAATTGATATAAAACAAACGTTCTTTTCTCTTGACAATAGGTGGGAGAATACGGTTTAATAGAATATGGCAGATATTGCCGTAGCTTTTCTTAGTTTTTAGCTGCAACTTTTGAATTTGGGTTGGCAAATCTAAAAGTATCATAGAAAGTGACAGGAAATAGATAGGGAGGTTTTTTCCAGGTGAGTAAACGTGGAGAAAAAGAATATGGAAACGACAGTATATCCTCTCTGAAAGGGGCTGACCGGGTCCGCAAAAGACCCGGCGTTATTTTTGGTTCGGACGGCTTGGAGGGGTGTGAACACTCTGTTTTTGAAATTCTGTCCAACTCCATTGACGAGGCCCGGGAGGGATTTGGAGATAAAATCATTTTGACTGCCTACCAGGATCACTCCATTGAGGTACAGGATTTTGGACGGGGTGTCCCGGTGGATTACAACCCACGAGAGGAACGCTACAACTGGGAGCTGGTCTACTGCGAGCTGTATGCAGGCGGTAAATACAAGACCAATGAGGGGGAAAACTACGAGTTTTCCCTGGGGCTCAATGGTCTGGGCAGCTGCGCCACCCAGTATTCCTCGGAATATTTTGATGTGGAAGTCTACCGGGATGGATTCCACTACCAGCTGCATTTTGAAAAAGGTGAAAATATCGGCGGCCTTACCAAGGAACCTGCCAAGAAAAAACAGACTGGTACCCGTCAGCGGTGGAAGCCGGACCTGGAGGTGTTCACCGATATTGACATTCCCCAGGAGTATTTTCGGGATGTGCTCAAGCGGCAGGCGGTGGTCAATCCAGGCATCACATTTTTGCTGCGGTACCAGCAGCAGGATGGCAGCTTTTTGGAGGAGACCTTTTACTACGCCCAGGGTATTGCCGACTATGCCCGGGAGCTTTTGGGGTCGGAGGAAGCCCTTTGTCCAGTTCAGTACTGGCAGACTGAGCGGCGGGGCCGGGACCGGGAGGACAAGCCGGAATACAAGGTCAAGCTGTCGGTTGCCCTGGCTTTTTCCAACCGGGTCAAAGCGGCGGAGTACTATCACAACTCCAGTTACCTGGAGCATGGAGGCTCCCCGGAGAAGGCGGTGCGCACCGCTACAGTGTCCCAGATTGACAGCTTTTTAAAGCAGAGCGGGAAGTACCTGAAAGGGGAAAGCAAAATCACCTTCCAGGATGTGGAGGATTGTTTGGTTCTGGTATCTTCCTCTTTTTCCACCCAGACCTCCTATGAGAACCAGACTAAAAAAGCGATTACCAACAAATTTATCTATGAGGCCATGGCGGAGTTCCTCAAGCATCAGTTGGAGGTCTACTTCATCGAAAACCCCGATGATGCCAACCGAATCTGTGATCAGGTGCTCATCAACAAGCGCAGCCGGGAAAACGCCGAAAAAACCCGTCTCAACTTAAAAAAGAAGCTGGCGGGAACCATCGACCTGGCCAACCGGGTGCAGAAATTTGTGGATTGCCGGAGCAAGGACACCGCGGTGCGGGAACTGTACATTGTAGAGGGCGACTCGGCTCTGGGTGCCTGTAAGCTGAGCCGGGACGCTCAGTTCCAGGCCATTATCCCTCTACGAGGCAAAATACTCAACTGTTTAAAGGCGGGTTACGACCGGATTTTCAAAAGCGAGATTATCACCGATTTAATTAAGGTGCTGGGCTGTGGGGTAGAGGTGAAAAGCAAGGCCAATAAGGAGCTGTCCACCTTTGACCTGGACAACTTGCGGTGGAGCAAGGTAATTATCTGTACCGATGCGGATGTGGATGGATTCCAGATTCGTACCCTGGTGCTGACCATGCTGTACCGGCTGGTGCCCACTCTCATTGAGCAAGGGTATGTGTACATTGCTGAGTCCCCCTTGTATGAAATCAATACCAAGGACAAAACCTATTTTGCCTATACTGAGCAGGAAAAAGGGCAGGTGCTGGAGCAGATTGGCAACAGCAAATACACTATTCAGCGCTCCAAAGGACTGGGTGAAAACGAGCCGGACATGATGTGGATGACCACCATGAACCCGGAGACCCGACGGCTGATTAAGGTCAATCCCGCCGACGCCCAGGCCACCGCCGAGATGTTTGAACTGCTGTTGGGAGATAACCTGGCCGGTCGGAAAGAGCATATCGCCAGCAATGGGTATCTCTACCTGGATGAAATTGATGTTTCTTAAGGCTGTTTGGGGCCATACAGACAGCTATAAAGTGAAAATAGGATGAGGTGACAAAACCAAATGGCGCCAAAAAAAGAGAACCCCACCAAACGTGCCGCTGTTCCCAACGCGGTTATTGAAAACGCGGGTGTAATGGTGGAACAGCCCATCACCGAAACACTGGAAAAAAACTATATGCCCTATGCCATGAGTGTTATCGTTTCCCGGGCCATTCCAGAAATTGACGGGTTTAAGCCTTCCCACCGCAAGATTCTGTACACGATGTACGAAATGGGACTGTTAACCAAGGGCAGAACCAAGTCGGCCAATGTGGTGGGACAGACCATGCGGCTCAACCCCCATGGAGACGCGGCCATTTATGAGACCATGGTCCGTCTTTCCCGGGGATATGAGGCGCTGCTCTATCCCTTTGTGGATTCCAAGGGGAATTTTGGCAAGGCCTATTCCCGGGATATGGCCTATGCCGCCAGCCGGTATACCGAAGTCAAGCTGGACCCCATCTGCGCTGAGCTGTTCGCCGACATTGATAAGGATACTGTCGACTTTGTGGACAACTACGACGCCACCACCAAGGAGCCCACCCTGCTGCCGGTGACCTTTCCCAACATACTGGTCAATCCCAACACCGGTATCGCGGTGGGTATGGCCAGTTCCATCTGTCCTTTCAACCTGGGGGAGATCTGTGAGACTACCATTGAGCTGATCCGCAACCCAGGCCACGACATCCTTTCCACCCTGAAAGCCCCCGATTTCCCCGGAGGAGGGTATATCCTCTACGACGAGGTAGAGCTGCGTAAAATTTATTCCACCGGGCGGGGAAGCGTCCGGGTGCGCTGCCGCTATACCTATGACAAACAGAACAACTGTATCGAGATTACCCAGATTCCTCCCACCACCACAGTGGAGGCCATTATGGACAAAATTGTGGAACTGGTCAAGGGAGGCAAAATCCGGGAAATTTCCGACATGCGGGATGAGACAGATCTTTCGGGTCTCAAGTTGACCATCGACCTGAAACGGGGAGTGGACTCGGAGAAGCTGATGCAGAAGCTCTACCGCCAGACCCCATTGGAGGATAGTTTTTCCTGCAATTTCAACGTGCTCATTTCTGGTATGCCTCGTGTGATGGGTGTGGGGGAGATCCTTACCGAATGGGTGGCTTTCCGCCGGGAATGTGTCAAACGCCGGGTCTACTTTGACCTCAGCCGCAAAAAAGAGAAGCTTCATCTCCTCAAGGGCCTGGCCAAAATTCTGCTGGATATTGACAAGGCAGTAAAAATTGTCCGGGAGACCGAAGAGGAGCGGGAAGTGGTTCCCAACCTGATGATCGGCTTTGGAATCGACGAGGTCCAGGCGGAATATGTGGCGGAAATCAAGCTGCGCCACCTGAACAGGGAGTATATCCTAAAAAGGACCGAGGAAATCTCCCAGTTGGAAACCGATATTGCCGAAATGGAAAGTATCTTAAAAGATGATAAAAAGGTGCGTTCCATTATTATTGGGGAGCTCAAAGGGGTCATGAAAAAATATCAGCAGCCCAGAAAGAGTACCCTCCTGTTCCCCAGTGAGGAGGATGAGATCCAGCCTGAGGAGGAGATCCCCGACTATCCAGTCAACCTGTTCTTTACCCGGGAGGGTTATTTTAAAAAGATCACGCCTCAATCCTTGCGAATGAGCGGAGAGCAGAAGCTCAAAGAGGGCGATCAGGTTGTCACTACAGTGGAGAGTGTCAATACAGCACATCTGTTGTTTTTCACCGACCGGCATCAGGTCTACAAGGCCAGGGCTTGCGATTTTGAGGATACCAAGGCCAGTGTGCTGGGAGATTATATCCCTGCTAAACTGGGAATGGAGGAGGGGGAAACCGTCCTGTTCATGGCGGTTACCACCGACTATAAAGGCTATATGCTTTTTGTCTTTGAAAATGGCAAGGCGGCAAAGATTAACCTGTCCGCCTACGAAACCAAAACCAATCGGAAAAAGTTGGTTAACGCCTATAGCGATAAGTCGCCTCTGGCAGGCTGCTGTCAGCTGGAACAGGACTGTGAGGTCCTGTTGACCGCCACAAATACCCGGATGTTGATTTTCCACACTGGGGCTGTGGCTGCCAAAGCTACCAAGGACAGCCAGGGCGTGGGGGTAATGACCCTGCGGAAAGGTCATTTTGTAGCCTCGGTTAAACTTTTTGTCGAGGGGATGGTGGCCAATGCCAGCCGCTTTAAGGCCCGGAATCTTCCGGCAGCGGGGGCGCTGCCCAAGGCGGAAGATGTGGGTGAACAATTGCAGTTTTAGTTTAAAAAAACGGGAAATCCCCATTTGAGGGATTTCCCGTTTTTACATTTTGGCTTAAATAAAGATGGTCGGAGCCGATTGGCCCCGACCGCTGGTTTCATCACCTATCCGACGGCAAACGCAAAAAGAGAGGTGTGAAACCATTTATAGCATGCCACCTGTCAGCTTAATTATACACAGCATAAAAATATTGTGAAAAATATCTAAAATAATTTGACATACATCCTGTAAAAGTAGTACCATTATATTAATGTTAAACCAATGGAACAAGAAGGGGTGACAGCGCTGTGAAAAATATTTTGATCGCGGAATTCAAACATGAAACCAATGGATTCACCAAAGAACCCACCACCATGGAGGACTACAAAAACCGAAACCTGGTTTTGGGTGACGAAATACTGGACTATTTTGGCAATGTCCGCAATGAAATTGGCGGTTTTATCAGCTTTTTGCGGGACAAGGAAGACGTCACCTTGCTGCCTGCTATCGCGGCCAACGCCACGCCGGGAGGAAAAGTGAATCGGGATGTCTTTGAGCTGGTGCGGGATACCATTCTGGAAACCTACCGTAAGGCAGACCATGTGGACGGCATGCTGCTGTCCCTTCATGGAGCCATGGTGCCCGACCCCTCTGTCAGCCAGGACGGCGAGGGTAGCCTGTTGGAGGCCATCCGTCAGGTGACTGGCCGGGAACTCCCCATCTATATCACATTGGACCTCCATGCCAACGTGACCGACAAAATGGCCCAATATGCTGACGCGATCTTTTTGTTTGACCAGTATCCCCACACTGATACCTATGACCGTGGTGTGGAAGCAGCCGAGAACCTCTACCGCTTTTTACATAATGAAATCAAACCGGTGATGGCTGTTCAGAAAATTCCCATCCTCTGCCCCTGTATTCCCACAGGCGTGGAGCCGGCCAAAACTGTGATGGAAAAAGCCCATGACTATGAGAAACTGCCCGGTGTGCTGTCGGTATCGGTAGCTTACTCTTTCTTCTACGCCGACATTGAGGAGATGGGGATGGCTGTGGTAGCGGTTACCGACAATCAGCCGGAGCTGGCAGATCAAATTGTAAAAGAGTTTGCCAGGTTTATTTGGGATATCCGGGAGCAGTTTAACCTGTCCACCATTTCGGTAGAGGAAGGGGTCAAAATGGCCCTGGCGGAACCGGAGGGCCCTGTGGTACTGGCCGATGGCGCGGACAACCCGGGGGGAGGCTCTCCTGGCGACAGTACCTTTGTGCTGCGGGCTTTGCTGGAGCATGGCGCAAAGAACGTGGCAGTGGCCACCATTTATGATCCCCAGGTGGTAGAGCAGGCCATTGCCGCTGGAGTAGGTTCTACTATTTCTATCCAATTGGGTGGAAAAGAATATCCTGAGATGATGGGTAAACCCATCGCCTGCGATGCCTATGTCCGTATGATCTGTGATGGCGTTTTTATCAACAAAGGTCCCATGGCCCATGGGCTTGTCAACTATCTGAAACCTACGGTGGTACTGGTAGTGGACGGAATTGAAATCATTGTAACCCAGACCCGCTACCAGCCCTGGGATACCAATATTTTTAACGCCCATGGAATTGATCCCACTGAGAAGAAGATTTTGCTGGTCAAGTCGGTGGCTCACTATAGGGCGCACTATGGACAGATCGCAAAGAAAATGATCAATGTAGACCATCCGGGCTTAACGGCCACCAGTCCCAAAGAATTTACCTACACCCATTTGGTGCGGCCGGTTTATCCCTTTGATGACAATTTCTTTGCCCTCAAGTAAAGCATTGTCTTTTTTGTTAAAAAACAGAGCACCGCTCTTGCATTTTATACAAAATTATGCTATGATGTCTTAAGTTGGACTGATTAGAAGATATCGGAGGTTTATAATATGGTTGCATTAGAAGTTGTCGGCGGTGCTCTGCTGATTGTGGTATGTCTGGTGATTATTGCAGCAGTCACTTTGCAGGAACCCAAAGGCAAAGGGCTGGGCGGAACATTTGGCGGCAATGAGTCCTCTTATTTCGATAAGAACCAGGGCAGAACCCGGGACGCCAGATTGGCCAGCTTGACAAAGATTTGTGGAGCGGCGTTGTTTGTACTGACTCTTGGCGTACTTGCTGTCAACATGTATTTAAAGTAAAGTTTCGGTAAATGAGCTGTCCTGTTCTTACAGGGCAGCTTTTGTTTTAAAAGATTAGATGGGTATACTAGTTGTGTAGAAAACCTCCTAAAGATCCGACAGAGTGACATATAAAATGAGGTGAAGAAATTTGGCACTTCCCATTCAAGTGAGAATCAAACAAAAACTGAAAAAACAACGAAATAAAGGAATGTCTCCCCGGGAACTGATGAAACAGCTGAAAATCAAACGTTCTGATTACCGCTATTTTGAGGCAGCTGTCCAGGAGTTGGTAAACGGGGGAGAAGTCGCATGGAAAAATGGACAGCTGCAGCTGACCGGAACAGTATCGGGTAAGAAAGCTGTCATTGTAAAGGTCAACAGTACCTATGGTTTTGCAAGGTTGGAAGAAACCGGTACCGATGTGTTTATTCCAGGCCGGAAGTTGCGGGGAGCTTTGCCGGAGGATCAGGTGCTGATTAAGGTGCGCCGTTCTGACGGAGACTTGATGGAGGGGGAAGTACTTTCCATTACCCAAAAGCAGGACTATCAGTTT
>CALXEL010000078.1 GCA_944387315.1 uncultured Clostridia bacterium | reverse complement strand
CGCGTCGATCATCTTGCCCCGCAGGGAGACAGCGCCTTTGCCTTCTCTCTTGCCTTGCTCAATTGCTTCCATAACATCCAAAGCGTACTGTACATCCTTTTCAGAGGGGCTGAACACCTTGTTGATGTCGCTGATATGGCGGGGGGCGATGGAAGATTTTCCGGAAAAGCCCAGGTCTTTGGCCAGTTGCGCGTCTACCACAATACCCTCATCATCGTTGACGTCGGTAAAGGGGGTGTCGTATACTTCCAGGCCAGTTGCGCGGGCAGCAGCTACCAGACGGGTTCTGGCATAGTAGATTTCATTTCCCTCTTTGGAACGAATCGAGTGCAGATCGGCGGTCAAATCCTCAGCGCCCAGGAAGAGGCCTTTAATCCGTTTGCAGCTCTTGGCGATGGCGTAGGCATTTTCTACACCCAGGGCGGTTTCGATCAGAGCAATAATCTCAACGGAACCTTCCTCCAGACCATATTGGGCTTCCAACTGGGTCAGGTAGGCATCCAGTGTCTGAATGTCCTGAGCTTCACCGGACTTGGGCAACAAAATACCCTTGGGAGCCAGAGGAATAACAGCTTCCAGATCCTGCTTCCAATAGGGAGTCTCAATGGGGTTGATTCGGATAATAACATCGCAGCCCTTGTAGTTGAGGGTGCGAATAGCGTTGCGAACCAGGCAGCGTGCCGCATCCTTTTGATCGGGTGCTACCGCGTCCTCCAGATCCAACAGAATAGCGTCAGCGCCATGTACATCTGCGTTCAGCAGCATACCAGGGTTGTTGCCTGGGATAAACAACAAAGAACGTCTCATAATAATCTACTCCCCCTTTGCTCTGAGAATAGCGGTTTCAACACGAGCCATAATGGTGCAGTCAATGGCGCCCCGGTCCATAATCGATACCTTGGCGTTTTCTACTTCAAACTCAGACAAAACTTTACGCACCGCGGCCTCGATCTGGTCGCCAAATCTTTTTTTCACAATGGATTCGATTTCAATTACACAGCCATCCGGACTTGGTTCCACTGTTACGAACAGGTCGTTGGATTCCAGTGTACCGGCTACTGCGGTTTTGGAAATTTTCATAACTACCTCCTGTTTGCCGCCCTGCACTCTTTTGCCCGGAGGAAAATCCTCACAGAGCTCCAAATGTATTAGAGCAATTTTTATAATTGTATTGTAGCAATTTGAACACCAAAATTCAATAGATTTGGGAAATTCTCTTAGCCTTTTGGATAAACCTACAAGAAAGAGGTAAAGTGTTACAGGTGTTTTGCTTGAATGGTTCAGGAAAAAAGAATAAATAAGACGCACCACAGCGTATCCACTGTGGTGCGTCTTGAGAAGAAAAAGAAAGATATGATCAAACCATAGAAGAGGGGTCCAGAATCCGGTCCACTTCTTCATCCGACATGAGATGCTCACTTTTCAATACATCCCGTACAGACAGGTTGTTTTTCATGGCGTATTTGGCAATTTGAGCCGCTTTCTGGTATCCCACAACCGGACAAATAGCTGTAATGATACCTACGCTGTTTTCTACCAGGGATTTGCAGCGTTCTCTGTTGGCGGTAATTCCTGTTACACAGTTGTCCACCATGGTTTCCAGGGCACCGGTCAGAGCGGTAATAGACTCAAAAAGCTTGTAGAATGTTACAGGCTCAAAAGCGTTCAGCTCCATTTGTCCCGCTTCAGCGGCCATACAAATGGTCATGTCATTGCCGATAATACTGAAAGCCACCTGGTTCATTACCTCTGGAATAACGGGGTTCACCTTGCCAGGCATAATGGAGGAACCGTTTTGCTTAGCGGGCAAGTTGATTTCTCCTAGGCCGGTTCTGGGGCCAGAAGAAAGCAAACGCAGATCATTGGACATTTTAGAAAGGCTGACAGCACAGGTTTTCAAAGCGGAGGACATAACCACAAATCCATCCAAATTTTGTGTAGCGTCTACCAGATCTTCCGCCTGCTTGAGGGGGATACCGGTGATCTCAGCCAGAGCGGGAACTACTTCTTTAACATAGGCGGGGTCAGCGTTGATGCTGGTGCCGATAGCGGTGCCGCCCAAGTTTACGGTATGCATCTCCTGACAGGCATTGTTCAGCCGGCAAATGTCCCGTACCACAAAGGCGTGAAATGCGCCGAACTCTTCACCCAAACGGACAGGAACTGCATCCTGCAGCTGGGTACGTCCCATCTTGACCACATCGTTGAATTCTTTTTGTTTTTCAGCCAGGGCTTTTTCCAGACGCTCCATCTGATGCATAACCCCCTCCATCAGCTTGATGGTGGTCAGTTTGCCGGCAGTGGGGATAACATCATTTGTGGACTGAGCCATGTTGACATGATCATTGGGATGTACCACAGAGTAATCACCTTTTGTACCGCCCAAAATTTCAATGGCACGATTGGCGATTACTTCGTTGGCGTTCATATTGGCAGAGGTGCCGGCTCCGCCCTGAATGGCGTCAGTAATAAAGGAGTCATAGAATTTACCTGCCATTACTTCATCGCTGGCTTGGCAGATGGCGTCGCAGATTTTTTGATCCAGTTTTCCGACTTTCCAGTTGGCAATGGCGCAGGCTTTTTTGATAGCGGCCATGCTGTTAATGAATTCTGGACGCAGCTTGGTACCAGTAATGTGAAAATTCTCCGCAGCACGCAGAGACTGTACGCCGTAATACGCTTCGGCAGGAATTTCTTTAGAACCAATGGAGTCACTTTCCATGCGGTAGTTCATATAAATCACTCCTATTTTTATCATGCAGCATTTAATCCGTCAAATGAAGTTATTCCTTCATTAGCCTTATTATATCTTGTGAAAGATGCAGATACAATTGTTATTTTGCATGAATAATTGCAATTTATGTTGTCGATATTGAAAAAATCAACATTTTTGCAAGAGTTTTTCAATAAATGCAGGATTTATAAATTCCTTGTAATAGCTTTAAGCAAGTTTAGAAGCGCAAATCAAACGAGCCGGCTCTTCAAAAAACTTGAATAGTCGGCTCTATGTAGGCAATAGTGAACACCAGGGTTAAAGCAGTTGCTTTTCTTTCCACTTTCCACCCAATAGGCGGATGACAAACATAGTTCCCCGGAACAGCCAGTCGATAAACATGGCGATCCAAACACCTAAAACGCCAACCCCCATAAATTTACCAATGATATAGCTAAAGCCAATACGGAATACCCACATAGAAAAAATAGAGGTGGTCATAGTGAAACGAACATCATTGGCCGCCCGCAATCCATTGGGCAGACAGAAAGCGGCAGGCCACAAGGTCATACAGCAGTAGCAGTGATAGGTCATAATCTGTACCGCCGTATTTGTGGTTTCTACAGAAAGGTTTCCGTATAGGCCAATGACAGCTCGCAGGTTAAACAGCAACCAAAGGTTGAGAACGCCCATCAGTAGGTAGGCCAGGGCGGTGAGCTTGATGGCGTAGCTTTGTGCCTCTTTATAGTTTCTGGCGCCCACACATTGTCCCACCACTGTAACCATGGCCAGACCAATGGCGGAGCCGGGGATTTGAGAAAGGGAGGCGATATTGTTGGAAACAGCGTTTGCGGTAATGGCCACAGTACCGAAGGTGGCAATCAATCCAGCCACCAGAATTTTTCCAATGTGGAACATCCCATTTTCCAGACCGGTTGGGATACCTACCCGCAAAATATTTTTGACCATAGCGGGCTGATAATCCCAATGGGTCAGATCGCTGAGATGGATGATGTTGCGTGGGTTGCGCAGCAGGGTAACCATCATAATGGCTCCGGCCATGCGGGATACCAGAGAGGCGATACCTGCGCCGGCGGCTCCCATGTGAAAGCCATAAATCAGCAGGGCATTGCCGGAGATGTTGACAGCGTTCATCATAATAGAGACAATCATGGAAATTCGGGAGTTGCCCATGGAGCGGAACAGGGCCGCGCCGGAGTTATAGATGGCGATAAAGGGATAGGAGAGGGCGGACACCAGAAAATAGACCGAGGCGTTCTCCAGTACAGCAGATTCGGCAGCGCCAAACAGGGCGTGGAGAATGGGGGTCTTTCCAACCAGGCAGATGGTCATAATTCCCAGGGAAAGCACGCCGGTAATCAAAAGGAGCTGCTTTGCCGCGTAGTTGGCGTTGTCCTTGTCCTCCCGGCCAAGATACTGGGCGGAGACTATGGCGCCACCGGTGGCCAGAGCAGCAAAGACCTGAATCAACAAAATGTTGATGGAATCCACTAAGGAGACACCAGAGACAGCGGCTTCTCCCACACTGGATACCATTAAGGTATCCGCCATACCAATGGTAGCGACTAAAAACTGCTCTACAATCAGGGGAAGAATCAGCCGCGCAAGATCTTTGCGAGAAAACACAACACTACCTCCCAGCAATACAAAAATAATACAGCTATTTTCCTACTATTTTACAAAAAGAGCAAGTAAATTTAAAAGCTTTTGGTGATTTGCATAATATATTCACAGAATACATACAGGAAAAGACAAATATCACAGAAGTGGGGCAGCTGTAGATTGTCTACAATTTAAGAGGTTTTGTTGATTTTTTACCTAAATAAACCGTTGTTCCTTTAACGATATCCTACAAAATTTAGAATATTTATAGATTTTTTCTATGCTTTTCGTTATAATGAGTTTTAGCAATATACCGGTATTTTTATAAGCGAACGGATGAGAAATATCGGTTTGAGGGGGAGATTCCATGAATTTAAACCAGCTTTACTACTTCAGGGAACTGGCTCACCTGGAACACTATACCAAGGCAGCGGAACAGCTTTCGGTATCCCAGCCTACCTTGAGTCATGCCATCGCTACCATGGAACAAGAGTTGGGCGTGTTTCTTTTTGAGAAACAGGGCCGAAATGTAGTGTTGACCAAATATGGAAGGATCTACCTTTCCTATGTGGAAAAAGCCCTCAAAGAATTGGAACTGGGCAAAAAACAAATGGAAGAGATGGCCAGCTCCAGCTGCGGACGAATTGATCTGGCCTTTATTTCCACAGTGGGCGCTTACTTTATCCCCAACCTGATTACGGCTTTTCTGAGCCGGGAAAGCAACAAGGGTATCACCTTTTTCTGTAGCGAGGGGAACACCGCCGAGCTTTTGGAAAACCTGAAAAAGGAAAAATATCAGATGGTATTCTGCTCTAAAAATGAGAGCGATCCGGAAATAGAGTTTATTCCGGTGCTGGAACAGCAGATGGTTTTGATTATGCCGCCAAACCACCCTCTGGCTGAGCGGACTACGATTGATTTAGCTGAGACAAAGCCCTATCCTTTTATTTACTGTACCAAGGAGAACGGTTTGCGCCCCATGGTGGACCGGATGTTTGAGACGGCTGGATTCCGTCCCCAGATTACCTGCGAGGTGGAGGAGGACAACGCCATTGCTGGGCTGGTATCGGCCAATCTGGGATTGGCTGTGGTGACTGACAGCGCCACTGTGCGCAACTTTGGATTAAAAATCATTCCGTTGGCCGCTCCAAATTGCAAGCGGCGGGTCTATTTGGCCAGTGTGAAAAATCGATACCTGCCACCGGCCGCTCAGCAGTTTAAAAACTACGTGGCGGAGCGGTACAGTCTGGCGGAACGGTAACTGAATAACAGGGCGGAGGGCTATCCTTTCCAAGATAAAAAACTCCCCTTGGGCCGGTATCTGCCCGAGGGGAGTTTGTCGGCTATTTTAGGGATGGCTCAATGTCTGCTGGAGAAAGAATTCTACTTCTTTGGCGCAGGTTTCCCTGTTTTGAGGGGTAACCACAACCAGGCGCACGTTTTCCAAAGCGGCGACAGCGGCAGGCAGCGCCCCATGGCATTGCTGCAGTACTCCGATGACCGGTTTGGGTTGGGCCAGCCGATGAAGAACCGCCTGGTGAAAAGAAGAGACTCCATCCTCCAGCCGCCCCAGCTCATCCATAACGGTGAACAGGCCATGGGTTTCGCTCTCCTGTACAAGCTGTATTCCCAAACTGGAAAAGGCCTGTGGAAACACCTGTATGGATGGGGTCAGGGTAGCTGCCAAGGCGCTGCGCTGACCAGTAGTGTCGGTGAGATACAGCTTTCGGTGGGTATCTGTCACCTGATGGATTTGTGTATAAAACCCACTGTACCAGCTGGTGTAAGGGGCCAGGGCATTGCGTAAAAGTGTGCTTTTACCTACCTTTTTGGAGCCGGTTAAAAACAGATGCACAATGAATTGCCTCCTTTTTGGCAAAACTGGGAGAATTGGAAATGGAGATTTTGCGATGAAGGTATTGATTCTCTGCGGGGGATTGAGCACCCGTATGGGCCGGGAAAAGGCTACCCTCCCGCTGGATGGCGGCACTATGGTACAGAGGTTGGTTGAACTTTTTTCTCCTCACTGGCCATGTGTCCTGTCCATTCACCCAGGACAGGAGCATCTCAAACAACTCTGTCCTGTAATAGTGGATCACTATCCCGCCATTGGCCCCATGGGGGGCGTGGTGTCGGCGCTGGAAGAGGGGATAGACGATAGCCTCTTTGTCACTGGCTGTGATATGCCCCTCATATCTCCAGCGCTTATTGGGCGCATGGCGGCGCGGTGGAAAGAGGAGAGCAGCTGCCTGCTCTGCCGGGACCGGCAGGGCCGGCTCTACCCTTTGGGCGCCATCTATTCCACCCGTTCCCTGCCCACCATACAGAACTGTATTGCCCAGAGGGACTACCGGCTGAGCCGGTTGGCAGAGGCCCCAACTTGTCAGATCCTTTCCCTGGAAGAGCTTGGCATTGATTCAGAAATTTTCTGCAACCTGAACCGGCCCCAGGAATATGAGGCTTTTTTGAAAAACCGGAGATAATCCGCTGCCGCCCTGTCTAAGACAGGGCGGCAGTTCTTATTTTTCCAGATAGAAACAGTGGGGGCGTGTGCCATACTGTGGTTCCGGCACCCGGTAATTGCGGGTAGCTAACAGTTGGGAAACCTGGCTCTCCGGGTCATGGAGATCTCCCACCATCCGACAGCTGGTGGGACAGCAGGTCACACAGGGAGGCTGCTCTCCGGCCTCCAGTTTTTGAACGCAGAAATCACATTTCCCAGCCTTGTGCTTTTCAAAATCAAAGACAATGGCCCCGTAGGGACAGGCGGAGACACAGCGGCGGCAGCCGATACATTTCTCAGTTTGAATGAGGACAACGCCGTTTTTCAGCCGGACAATGGCGCTGACCGGGCAGGCTGCCAGACAGGATGGATTTTCACACTGGTTGCACTGTAAAGGCAAAAATTCTACTGTCACCTGGGGAAAAGTGCCTGTTTCCACTGTGCGAATCTTACACCAGTCCTGGTCGGCCCTCAGCTGATGGTGGCTTTTGCAGGCCACTGCACAGCTTTGACAGCCGATACAACGCTGCAAATCAATTACCATTCCATATTCTTTATTCATTTGGATTCCTCCACCTTTTCTATTTCTACCAGGCAGTCATAAGCGCCAAAGTTGGTTTCACTGATGGCCTCCTCCGCGGGACAGGGGGTCAGCTGGGTCAGGGTTTGGTAGTGTCCCTCCCGGAAGTAATCAGGGGTCCAGCCCTGTACCATGGCGCAGACGCCGGGGCGGATTCCCTGGGTCAGATGGGCTTTCACCACACAGTGGCCCCGGTCATTATAAAGGCGCACATAGTCCCCCTCGCCGATGCCTCTGGCCGCCCCGTCAGCCGGGTTCATATCCACACAGGGTTCAGAAGCAATGTGCTCCAGATAGGGGGCATGGACATGCTGGGAATTGACAAAAAGCCGGTCGTGATACTGTAAAAACACCAGTGGATACTGTTTGCCCATAGCACCATTGGGGTCCTCCAAGGGTGGGGTATAGGTGGGAACCTGCTGGCCAAAGGGCAGCAGCTTTTCGCTGTAGAATTCCAGTTTGCCTGAGGGAGTTTTAAATTTCAGGTCCTTAAAGGAGTAGAGAGGGGAGAAGTCGGCTCCCGGCCGGGTAAATATCCCGGTCTGGGTCAGGGTATCCCAGTCAAGTCCCTCTGCTACAAGCTGCTGGCTGGAAAGAATCTCCCGCACCCAGTCCTTGTCGGTTTTATCCCACAGGTGGGAGATGCCCAACCGTTTGGCCAGGCCGGTGAAAATCTCACAGTCGGACAGACTTTCCCCAACAGGATCAATGACCGGTTGCTGGAGCAGAATCCAGGGAGCTTTGTTGACAAAGTCCCACCGCTCCCAGAAGGTCTTTACCGGCAGTACCAGGTCGGCGTACTGGGCAGTCCAGGTGAGAAATGGATCGGCACAGACAATAAAGGGGATTTTGGGGAAAATCTCCTGGATCACCTGGTTGGCGTCGGGACTCTGGTTGAGGAAGTTGCTGTGGGCGATCCATAGCAGATCAATGGGGTAGGGCTGGCCGGAACGGATCATCTCATACAGGTGGGAGCCCTTTTGCTCCAATGCCTTTTGTCCTCCATAATCAGCCCAATTCTGGGTGTTGAGCAGTCCGCCGGTGACCCCGGGCAATGGCTTGTTGGAGACGGTGTTGGTTCCTCCCACATGGGAGGCGCCTCCTCCTGATACCCCCACGTAGCCGCAGATGGCGGCCAGGGTGGCAATCACTCTGAAGGGCTGGTGGGAGTTGTAGATCCGCTGCATACCCTGACCGCCCCGGATGGCGGAGGGACGGCTGGTGGCATATTCTACCGCCAGCTGCTGGATAACTTGCGGTTCCAGGCCGGTGATCTGAGCGGTTTTTTCCAGGGAATACTCTCTCACCTCATCCAGCAGGCAATCAAAGGCGGTACGACAGGGAATGCCGTCCACTGTCCACTGCCCTGAGAGGGCAGGGCTGCACTGGGCCGCCTGGGTGGCGGGGATGGCCTGGCCGTATTGGCTGTCCCACACCAGACAGTCCTCATCACGCCGCAGGTACTGGCCGTTGTCCAGCCGAACCAGGAAGGGGGCGCAGCTGTTTTCTATCAGCCATTGGGGCTGATGAAGGTTTTGAGAGATGATCAGGTTCATCATGCCCAGTGCCAGAGCGGTGTCGGTGCCTGGCCGAATGGGCAGCCACAGATCAGCAAGAGCGGCAGTGCTGGAAAGCCGGGGATCGATGACCACCAGCTTGGTGCCCTGCTGTTTGGCGTCCAGAATATAACGCATCTCGTTGGTGTGGGTGTCGGCAGGGTTGCGGCCCCACAAAATCAGCAGTTTGGAGTTTTTGTAATCCCGATGGTCATGGCTGGCCCGCTGGGAGCCGTAGACCAGCTGAAAGCCCATGCTGGCCCCATGGTCAGACATGATGCCCTCAGCGGAAAAAGTGGTGCCTCCCACACAGTTGGCAAAGCGGATGGGGGAGTCCCAGGCCAGTTTGGCCAGGTTGCCAGTCATCTGAAAAAAGGCAACCGAACGAGGCCCATGGGTTTCCTGGGCCTGGCGGATTTTTTGAGCCAGCAGATCGAAGGCTTCGTCCCAGCTGATGGGTTCAAACTTGCCCTCACCCCGGGCTCCAATGCGCTTAAGTGGATGCAAAACGCGGTCTTTGCCATAGACTCGCTGGGGCCAGGAAAGTCCCCGCAGGCAAAGGTTGCCATAGTCAGGCCGGCCAGGAAACTCCCCGGGGCTGACTGCCAAAAGCTTGCCGTCTTTTACATGTCCAATGAGCCGGCAGCGTGAGGTACAGTTGGGGGTACACACAGTGCTGATTCGCTGGCATCCGTCCAGTGGATTGCCAGAACCTGCGCCTATCTCGGAAAAATCCAGGTGCTTCATTTGAAAACCTCGCTTTTCGGTTTAAAAGTGAACCCCAACTTCCTGTTTTTCTATACTCTTATGGTTATTAAGATACCATAAGTGGGCTAAGTTTGTCATCCCTTTTAGATAGAAAATTGGGAAAACAGAGGACAGCTTTTTTCTCAGCTGTTGGGGACTAGGAAGCCTCTGACTGAAAGAAATAAAATAAAAAATTTCAAAAAAGGGGTTGACGAATGAAAAACTCATGCTATAATAAAGCACATACACAAAAGACGTTGAAGAGAAGAGTAAGCTTTCCGAGCTTTCACAGAGAGTCCCCGTTCTGGTGCGAGGGGATAGAGCAGAGATAGCCGAAGATGGTCTCGGAGTCGCATGGGCGAAGGTTTTTAGTCCATGACGGGTGCACCCGTTACAGCGCTAGGCTCTCGGAATTGTTCCGGCAGCTGAAGAGGCCGTTGTCGTGAGGCAGCGGTGAAACAAGGTGGTAACACGAAGCGTTTCGCTCTCGTCCTTGGAGTCTATTCCAAGGACGGGAGCTTTTTTATTGCCTTCTTTTGCAGGAAATGAAACCGGATCCATCATATAGGAGAGAGACAGGAGGAATTGCTGTGATCGAAATTCGAAATCTCACAAAAATATTTTCAGGCAAACATCAGGAAGTGACAGCGTTACGGGATGTGAATCTTAAGATAGACAAAGGGGATATATTTGGGATTATCGGCATGAGCGGCGCGGGGAAGAGCACCTTGCTACGGTGCCTCTGCCTGCTGGAACAGCCCACATCCGGCACAGTGCTGCTGGACGGGGTGGACACTGCCGCCCTCACCGGCAAGCAAAAGCTGGAAACTCGCCGGAAAATGGGGGTTGTATTCCAGGGCTACAATCTGCTGATGCAGAAGACAGTTTATGACAATGTGGCTTTTCCCCTGACTCTCTGTGGGACTCCAAAAGCAGTGATTGCCCAAAAGGTGGCGTCCCTTTTATCCCTAGTAGGGCTTTCGGATAAAGCCCAGTGCTATCCCTCCCAGCTTTCAGGAGGCCAAAAACAGCGGGTTGCCTTGGCAAGAGCCTTGGCTACCGACCCGGAGGTACTCTACTGTGATGAACCCACCAGTGCCTTGGATTCCCTGACCACCCGATCGGTTTTGGACCTGCTGGAAAACATCAACCGTACCCTGGGGGTTACCATCGTGATCATCACCCATGAAATTTCGGTGGTGCGGCGGATCTGCAACAAGGTGGCAGTCATTGACGCCAGCCGGTTTGTGGAGTGGGGGGATACCAGCCGGGTGTTTGACCATCCCCAGACCGATATTACCTTACAGCTGCTGGGTTACAGCGCCAGCTAAAACAAGGAGGAGATTGTATGTTGGCTTTGTGGAATGAATTCGCTCCCACCCTGTTGGATGGGCTGAGAGATACCCTTTATATGACCGGGTTGGCTACCCTGTTTGCCTATCTGGCTGGCATGCCTTTGGGGATTTTACTGGTGGCTACCGATAAGGGCGGCATCGCCGAGAACCGCTTTATCAACTCCCTGTTTGGCTGGGTGATCAATATTGGCCGGTCGATTCCCTTTGTGGTGCTGATGTTGGCGGTAATCCCTGTGACCCGGCTGATTGCCGGTAAGATTATAGGGCCAACGGCGGCGGTGGTTCCCCTGTTCATCGCGGCGGCTCCCTTTGTGGCCCGTCTGGTGGAAAGCTCCCTGGCTGAAGTGGACAGCGGGGTGATCGAGGCAGCCCGGTGTATGGGTGCCACCAACCGGCAAATTGTCAGCAAGGTGTTGTTAGGGGAATCTACCCCCTCCCTGGTGCGGGGACTTTCCATTACCACCATTACACTGATTGGCTACTCCGCTATGGCTGGTGCTCTTGGAGCCGGTGGACTGGGAGATATCGCGGTACGCTATGGACTCCACCGGGGCCGTACCGATGTGATGATCCTGACTGTATTGCTTCTCATTGTGGTGGTTTGTGTGATCCAGTTGTTTTTTGATTTGCTCTCTGCGGGCATTGACCGCCGAAACCGTTAAAAACAGAGGAAACCGTTGCTCCGGTTCTTCCAACTGTTTCTATATTAATAATGTATATCATTGAAAGTGAGGATTTTTATTATGAGACATTCTATTGGTTCCCTGTGCGCACTGGTGTTGGCCGGCGCGTTGACCCTTTCCCTGGCGGGATGCAGCACCCCATCTTCTTCTGAAAACTCTTCCAGTTCCTCTCAATCTTCCTCCCAGGAGGCGCAAACCATTACTATTAAAGTAGGCGCTTCTCCCGCTCCCCACGCTGAAATCCTTGAGGTGGTAAAACCCCTGCTGGCTGAAGAGGGGATCAACCTGGAAGTGACCGAGTTTACCGATTATATTATCCCCAACGAGGCGGTTGAGGGGGGAGACCTGGATGCCAACTACTTCCAGCACCAGCCCTATCTCACCGACTTTAACGCCACTCGTGGAACCCATCTGGTATCCATCGCCTCGGTACATTTTGAGCCCTTGGGTGTCTATCCCGGCAAAACACAGACCATTGACGCACTGCCCGACGGCGGCATGATCGCTGTCCCCAATGACACCTCCAATGAGGCCAGAGCTTTGCAGCTGCTGGAGAGCCTGGGGCTGATTGAGCTCAAGGAGGGTGTGGGACTGGAAGCCACTCCGTTGGATATTGTGTCCAATCCTAAGAACCTGACGTTCCAGGAGTTGGAAGCCGCTCAGCTGGTCAATGTGCTGCCTGATGTGGACCTGGCCGTCATCAACGGCAACTACGCGGTAGACGCCCAGATCACCGATACCATTTTGGCGTCAGAGGACAAGGAATCAGAGGGTGCTACCACCTATGCCAACATCCTTGTGGTGCGGGAGGGAGACGAACAGCGTCCCGAGCTGCAGAAGCTGGCTGAGGCTTTGCAGAGCGAAGAGGTAAAAACTTTTATTGAATCCACCTATAATGGAGTAGTAGTACCTGTCTTTTAAAAAATAAGAGAGCAATAAAACAGGCCAAACCGGAATTTCCCGGTTTGGCCTGTTTGCGTTTTAACCGATCAGCCGTTGGACCTCTGAGAGAAGCTCATCCCCACTTTGAATGACTCCATCAGCGCCCTCCCTCTCCTCTGGGCAGTAGCCATAGAGACAGCCAATAAAGGGAATGTGGTTCTGCCGGGCGGCCTCCTTGTCATAGATCCGGTCTCCCACCATGACCCCTTGACAGGGGGATTGTTCCGCCAGCAGTTTGCCCAAGGTGTCCACTTTGGTCATCCCAGGCAGCAGGGGCTGGATATGGTCAATCAGTTCCCACAGCCCCAGGTTTTTCAGTACCATGGTTATATACTGAATGGAGGAATTGGAGCAGACGGCAGTTTGGTAGCCGTTGTCCCGCAACTGCTGCAAAGCCTGGGGAATGCCCGGAAAGGAGTCGTGATGCATAGGCATGAAAATAGATTCCCAGTATAGCTCCCGTTGGAGATAGAGCTGATAGTCCTCTTCGCTCCGGCCGGGCAAAAACTCTCTGGCGTAATCAATGGGACGTCTGCCCAGACAGGACTGCAGCACCTGGTCGCTGTATTCCGGCCCGCCAAATTCCCGGATGGCTTTTCTCTGAGCCGGAATGGAATAGAGGGCAGTGACATTCAGGGTGCCATCTAAATCAAAAATTACCAGTTTCTTCATGGATGTTCTGTGACTCCTCTCAATGTAGGGGAAGACTCTGTTTTTCCATGGGATTATCGCCGATAAAAGCGGAAAAATCAAATCTTACCACCTTTATAGATATTATACTGTATTTTTTCTGGAAATCCATCGCAAATGGACAAAGTTCTATTGGTTTTTTGTAGAAAGAATGATATAATATGTGTCAGTTGTGATGGTTTTGGGCAGAAAAGCGATGAGGTGAACCGAATGGGTGAACAGGTAATATTTAAAACCAGTGCGTTTGGAGGATTCGAGAAAAAAGGAGTCCTCAGTTACATAGATGAAATGAATTCCAAGGCCAAGGAGGCACAGGAAAATCTCAACCAGCGTTTGGAAGAAATGACAGCGGCCCGGGATGATTTGAGTAAGCAGATCTCTTCCTTTGAGGGGAAAATTACCCAGCTGGAGGAACAGCTTAAGTCGGAGCGGGAAAAGATCAACCAACTGACTGGTGTGATCAACAACCTGAACTCGGAAATTACCGCACAGAAGCGGACGGTACTGGCCAAGGAAAATGAGATCAAGCTCCAGGCGGAGCGAAACCGTCAGTTGCAGTTTAAGGCGGAGAGCCTGGAATTTAAAAGCAGGAAGTACGATGAGACTACCATGAAGGTGGGGGCCATTCTGGTGGAGGCCAAGCAATCCGCTGAACGGATTCTGGACAATGCCCGGCAGGAGGCCCAGGACATTAAAGCTTCCACCGAGCGTTCGGTGCAGGCTATCTCTGGTGAGATTGACAGCTTCAGGGCGGATGTGTCCAAACTCCGTCAGTCCATTGTGGAGGCTATGTCGGCCCTCAGTGATAAACTGGACAGCTTGGAGCGGGCTGTGGATGAAATCGAAGCCAGATGCAAGGATTTGACCCCCCAGCAGGCCGCCCAGATGGTGGATGAGATTGGGGAGCAGCTGGAGGAACAATCGTCCACCCAGCCGGAACAAAACTTTTTTCGCCCCGCCGCCAGCCGATGATATCTCCCATCGGTCTGTGAAAAGCGGCACCCAGGCAGAGTGTCAGCGTCCTGTATCCCGTGGGATGGCCAGAAAGAAGGGGCTTTCTCTAAAAGGAATTTTGGATGCTTTGCTTCCCCGGGGATAACAAACTGCCAACTGTAGGCAGAGCCAATTGCAAACAATCGAGCAGCTGTTCACTGACAAAGGACAGCTGCTTTTTTCTGGATGAGCATCTGTGAAAAAACTGGATAAATTAGCTAAGTTTTATTGATACATTTCGTATAGGTATCAAAATCTTGAGAAATCCCTTGCACTTATTTTCAAATTACGTTAAAATAATGACGTATGGTTGGTGTCTACGCCTCACTGACCATTGGACAAGGCGCTTTTGTGCCACATATTTGGCTGACGAGTACGGGAGAGATTTGGGCCGCGTTTGGCGGCACCAGACGCCGAAGGAATAAGTGACAGAAGGGCAGAGCTGTCATGAAGATCTCAGGTACCAAGAACCGTATTCCGACAACACTCTGGAGAGCGAAAGCACCGAAGGAGCAACCCGTTTTGTGGGGAATCTCTCAGGTTATGTAACAGAGCAAAAGCGCGTGCAGTGCTTTTGCTCTGTTTTTGTTTTATCTGCAAATTTTTGTAAATTCCCGAGGGAAACACCAATGAAAATTCAGATTATTACCAATAACCCACTGGTGGCCCAAAAACTGTCGGAGGAATATCCGGTACACTATGAGCCACGCAGCTACCGGGAGGTTTTGGTGGCGGTACGGGATCTGATCCACCAAGGGTATCAGCTCTATTCCCACCCCTTGTCGGGCAGTGTGAAGCCCAACGAAACCCCCTATAAATCGGTATTTCTCTCACAAAAACCTGGAAAGCTGGATCTGGACGCGGTGCGGATTATTGAGAACAGCATCATTACCTGTGATAAGTTCGCTGTCAAATTCCCCGACCCACCCCCGGATATGGACCGGGACTTCCAGCTGTTGGATTTGACCCTATTGCAAGGAGCGCTTTCCCAGATAACCACCTAACTGGCAAGGCCCCCCTTTTATAAATAGGCATAAGAACAAAAAGAAGGAGGTATCTGCTTTGAAATTGGAATTGGGATATATCAATATCCACGACATTCAGTTTTCAAACGAGTCCAAAATTGAAAATGGCGTCCTGTACGTGGACAAGGCGGCAGTAGAAGCTTTGGTACTGGAAGATGAGCACATCAAAACAGTAGAAGTTGACATTGCCAGACCTGGTGAGAGCGTCCGCATCACCCCTGTTAAGGATGTTATTGAACCCCGTGTAAAGGTGTCTGGCGGCGGCGGTATGTTCCCCGGCGTCATCTCCAAGGTTGACACCGTTGGCAGCGGCAGAACTCATGTTCTGAAAGGCTCCGCTGTTGTAACTACCGGTAAGATTGTAGGTTTCCAGGAAGGTATCATTGATATGACTGGTGTGGGTGCTCAGTACACCCCCTTCTCCAAAACAGTCAACCTGGTAGTCAACTGCGATCCTGTGGACGGTATCGCTCCCCACGAGCATGAGCATGCTGTTCGTATGGTTGGTCTGAAAGTGGCTGTTTATCTGGGCGAACTGGCCAGAAACCTGACCCCTGATGAGATCAAAACCTACGAGACCTGCTCCATCAAAGAGGGCTTTGAGAAGTATCCTGGCCTGCCCAGAGTGGCCTATGTCCAGATGCTCCAGAGCCAGGGCCTGCTCCATGACACCTATGTGTATGGCGTAGACGCCAAGAAGATTATCCCCACACTGATCAGCCCCACCGAGACCATGGATGGCGCGATCCTCAGCGGTAACTGTGTTTCCGCTTGTGACAAGAACCCCACCTACAACCATCTGAACAACCCTGTTGTAGAGGATCTGTTCGCTCAGCATGGCAAAACCCTCAACTTTGTTGGTATGATTATCACCAACGAGAACGTTTACCTGGCTGACAAGGAGCGTTCGTCCAACTGGACCGCTCAGCTCTGTGAGTATCTGAGCCTGGACGGCGCCATTGTTTCTCAGGAAGGCTTCGGCAACCCCGATACTGACCTGATTATGAACTGCAAGAAGATCGAAGCCAAAGGCATTCACACCGTTATCATCACCGATGAGTATGCCGGACGTGACGGTTCTTCTCAGTCCCTGGCTGACGCGGATCCCGCCGCTGACGCTGTTGTAACCGGCGGTAACGCCAACGAGCTGATCACCCTGCCCAAACTGGACAAGGTAATCGGCAGCCTGCTGCCCATCGATAAGATCGCCGGCGGTTTCGACAAGAACATGCTGGAAGACGGCAGCATTATGGTAGAGCTTCAGGCCATTACCGGCGCTACCAGTGAGCTGGGCTGCAACTGCCTGAGCGCAAGATAAGAGAAAGGAGGAAGAGACACTTATGGCTAAGATTAAAGTAGTACAGTACATCAACCAGTTCTTTGCCCAGATCGGCGGCGAAGAGATGGCTGATTACAAACCTGAGCTTCGTCAGGGACCTGTAGGTCCTGGTCTGGCGTTCAATGCCGCTTTTGGTGAAGACGCTGAGATTGTTGCCACTGTAATCTGTGGTGACTCCTATTACAACGAGAACCTGGATGAAGCCAAGGCTACCGTTGTTGAGATGGTAAAATCCTGCGGCGCCGACATGTTTATTGCTGGTCCCGCTTTCAACGCTGGCCGTTATGGCGTAGCTTGTGGTTCTATCTGTGAAGAAGTGAAAAACAAGCTGGGTATGCCTGTTCTGACCGGTATGTACGTTGAGAACCCCGGTGCCGATATGTACAAAAACTCTGTATATATCGTTGAGACCAAAAACAGCGCCGCTGGTATGAGAGACGCTGTTAAGAAGATGGCTCCTCTGGCTCTGAAACTGGCTCGGGGCGAGAAGATCGGCGCTTCCGCTGAGGAGGGCTACTTCCCCAATGGTATTCGTAAGAACTTCTTCGAGAAAGAGAGAGGTTCCAAGAGAGCGGTTGACATGCTGCTGAAAAAGCTGGCTGGCAAACCTTTCACCACCGAGTACCCCATGCCTGACTTCGACCGTGTGGCGCCCAATCCCGCTGTAAAGGATATTACCAAGGCCACTATCGCTCTGGTAACCTCCGGTGGTATTGTGCCCAAGGGCAACCCTGACCACATCGAGGCTTCCAGTGCTTCCAAGTATGGCAAATACGACATTGAGGGCGTTATGGACCTCACTGCTGATACCTACGAAACCGCTCATGGCGGTTACGACCCTGTCTACGCCAACGCTGACGCTGACCGCGTTCTGCCTGTTGATGTACTCAGAGAGTTTGAAAAAGAGGGTAAGATCGGCAAACTCTTCCGCTATTTCTACACCACTGTAGGAAACGGTACTTCCGTTAAGAACGCCAAAGGTTTTGCAGCTGAATATGCTATTGAGCTGAAAAACGCTGGTGTGGATGCCGTTATCCTCACCTCCACCTGAGGAACCTGTACACGTTGCGGTGCAACGATGGTTAAAGAAATCGAGAGAGTTGGTATTCCTGTCGTTCATATCTGTACAGTAACCCCCATCTCTCTGACTGTTGGCGCCAACAGAATCGTACCGGCAATTGCTATTCCTCATCCTCTGGGCAACCCTGCTCTGTCTCTGGAAGAGGAGAAAGCAATCCGTAGAAGAATTCTGACCACAGCTCTGAAGGCACTGTCCACAGAGGTAACCGATCAGACCATTTTTGATAACTAGAGGTAGGTACGATGGAAAAAATTTATGATATCGTCATCATTGGTTCCGGTCCTGCTGGCTTGGCTGCCGCCAGCTATGCAGGTCGTGCCCGGATGGACACTCTTATCATAGAGAAGGCGCAGGAAGGCGGTCAAATTGTCATCACTGCCGAAATCGAGAACTATCCCGGTGGTATCGACCACGAATCCGGCCCGTCGCTGATTGGGAGAATGTCCAAACAGGCAGAACATTTTGGTGCTCAGAAGGTTCACGATACAATCGTCGAGGTCGAACTGGACGGCGATGTAAAACATCTGAAGGGCCTCAATGGTGATTATTATGGCAAGACCGTCATTATCGCTACAGGCGCGTTCCCCAAGCCAATTGGTTGCAAGGGCGAACAGGAGCACATTGGTAAGGGCGTGTCTTATTGTGCCACTTGTGATGCGGCGTTCTTTGAGGACTTCGACATCTATGTGGTAGGCGGCGGTGACTCCGCGGTAGAGGAAGCTCTCTACCTGGCCAAGTTTGGCCGTAAAGTTACCATTATCCATCGCCGTGACGCCCTGCGCGCCGCTAAGTCCATCCAGGAGAAGGCTTTCGCCAATCCCAAGATTGACTTTATGTGGGACAGCGTAGTGGAAGAGATCAAGGGCGAGGGACTGGTCACCAGCATGGTGGTCAAGAACGTGAAAACCGGTGAGCTGCGGGAAATCGAGGCCAATGAGGAAGATGGTACCTTTGGTATCTTTGTATTTATTGGTTTTGTACCCAACGGCGCTCTCTTTGAGGGCAAAGTAGCTATGGAGAATGGCTATATTGTCACCGATGAGAATATGAAGACCAACATCCCTGGTGTATTTGCAGCGGGCGATGTACGTGTCAAGAGTCTGCGGCAGGTGGTTACCGCAGCGGCTGATGGCGCAATTGCTGCTACTCAGGCCGAGCGTTACATCGAGGGTCTGTAATACCAGATTTTTCTGAAGTATCCAACCCTAAAAGGAGGAAATATTCATGCTGGAACTGACAAAAGATACCTTTGAGGCAGAAGTTCTGCAGGCAGAGGGCACTGTGTTTGTTGACTTTTATGGTGATGGCTGTGTTCCCTGTGCGGCTCTGATGCCTTTTGTTCATGAGCTGGCTGAAAAGTATGGCGACAAGCTGAAATTCACCACCATCAACACAACCAAGGCCAGAAGAATGTCCATTGCACAGGGCATTATGGGTCTGCCAGTTATGGCTATCTACCAGGGCGGTAAAAAGGTTGAGGAGCTGGTCAAAGAGGCCTGCACTCCTGAATCTATCGAAGCCATGGTGAAAAAGTATCTGTAAGAGATACCCAATGCAAGTTGATAGGGCCGGTACTTTTGTGCCGGCCATATCATAAATAACAAGTGAAGGAGGAAAAGTCGATGAGCCTTTTGCAAGGTAAAAAGGTGATTATTATCGGCGACAGAGACGGTGTACCGGGTCCTGCCATTGAAGAGTGTGTCAAGACCGCGGGCGCTGACGTGATCTTCTCCGCAACGGAGTGCTTCGTCTGAACCGCCGCTGGCGCAATGGATCTGGAAAACCAGAAGAGAGTAAAAGATTTCGCAGATCAGTACGGCCCAGAGAATCTGGTTGTTGTACTGGGTGCAGCTGAGGGTGAGGCAGCAGGTCTTGCTGCAGAAACCGTAACTGCAGGCGATCCTACTTTCGCAGGTCCATTGACAGGGGTCCAGTTAGGACTCAAGGTTTACCACATCTGCGAGGAAGAAATCAAATCCGAAGTGGATGCAGGCGTCTATGACGAGCAGGTCGGTATGATGGAGATGGTTCTCGATGTCGACGATATCGCAAACGAGATGAAATCTATCCGCGACCAGTATTGTAAATACTAAACATCGGTGGTTTTTGGGACAATAGGCGTATTGTCCTCAGTGAAAACGCCGGTAGTTTGGTGTTTTCTCTTCCCCATCGCTTGCCGCGTCTGCGGCGGCATCTGTCCGCTGCCGCAGAGAGCAGAAGGCGAAAATAGGTCTGTTTTAAGCGGCATGTGGTGACATGGTGAAGTGCACTATGTCACCATATGTTTATGTGGGTGTTTCTGGCAGAAAAAAGAGATGCCCACATAAACACGCCTTTTGGCAGGGGCTATACCTTTTCGCCTCTGTGGGACAGAATCTTTTTCCGAAAATCTTAGGATGAGAACAATATCCTTTTCTTTTCATAAATTTAAAACTTAGGAAAGGTCGTGAAGCGATGAACAGTGTATTGAAAGGCGCGGCTTATGTTTTGGCCCACACCCCCGATATGGTTCTTCACAACGGTACAACCCAGACCACCGAAATGGTGGTAAATCCCGAGTCGGAATACCTGAAAAAACTGCCTGAGCATATCCGCAGCTTTGAGGATGCGGTAGCCTACCTGCCCAACCAGACCTACATTGGCAATATGACCCCCGACGAGCTGGCTCAGCATCCCCAGCCCTGGGTCAACGAGAAGATGGAAGGCGCTGACCGTCATGGCAAACTGGGTGAGATTATGCCTCAGGATGAGTTCCTGATGCTGATGCAGGTTTGCGACGTGTTTGAGCTGCTCTTCCTGGAAGAGAGCTTTGTAGCGGCTACCAAGCCCAAATTTGAGGCTCATGAGCTGATGGACGAGTCCATTCTGTCCAAGGTAAAACCGGGCGTTCCTATGGCTGAGGTGGAGAAATTTGTCAAAGAGGAGCACGCTGAGCCACTGTATCATATGGGCAAACTGGTGGGTTATGTAAAACGTGCCCATGATGTGGATACCAACCTTTCCGCCCATGTCATTCTGGAAAACCTGGTTTCCAAAGCCTCCTGTGTGCTGGCTCTGCTCAACCTGGTTAAAGTGACCGGAATCGACAAGAGCGAAGTGGAATATGTGATCGACTGCGCTGAGGAGGCCTGCGGTGATATGAACCAGCGGGGCGGCGGCAACTTCGCTAAAGCGGCTGCTGAGATTGCTGGATTCAGCTCGGCCAGTGGCTGCGATATCCGCGCTTTCTGTGCCGCTCCCACCCACAGCCTCATTGAGGCAGCTTCTCTGGTAAAGGCAGGTACATACAAAAATGTAGTGGTTGCGGCCGGTGGCTGTACCGCTAAATTGGGTATGAACGGCAAAGACCATGTGAAGAAAGATCTGCCCGCTTTGGAGGATATGATCGGTGGTTTTGCGCTGCTCATCAGCGAAAACGACGGAATTAACCCTGAACTGGATACTGACATCGTTGGCCGTCATACCGTTGGTACCGGTTCTTCTCCCCAAGCGGTTATCACCTCCCTGGTGGCTGCTCCTCTGGAAAAGAACGGACTGAAAATTACCGATATTGACAAATATGCCCCTGAGATGCAGAACCCTGACATCACCAAGCCCGCTGGCGCAGGCGATGTACCTCTGGCCAACTACAAGATGATAGCCGCTTTGGCTGTGAAAAACGGCGAGATCGCCCGGGGCGACATCCAGAAATTTGTGGACGAGCACGGTGTAGTAGGTTGGGCTCCCACCCAGGGCCATATCCCCTCCGGTGTACCTTATTGTGGTTTTGCTCGTCAGGATATTCTGGATGGCAAAATCAACAGCGCTATGATTATTGGTAAAGGCAGCCTGTTCCTGGGCCGTATGACCAACCTGTTTGATGGTGTTTCCATTGTGATTCATAAGAATCAGGGCAAACAGCCTGAGGCAGCTGGTGTATCGGAAGAGCAGGTAAAAGGCCTGATTGCCAAGGCTATGAGAGAATTTGCCGCAACCCTTGCCGGAGAATAGGGGGAGAGAATATGGCAAACACTGTGGAAAAAATAGTTGCAGATACCTTTTTGCAGCTGGCTCAGGCGCTGGAAACCGGCAGCTTTGGGCAGAACCCCCGGATTGCCGTCACCGGCCTGGGCAGTGAGCATGGGGAAGCCAATGTTTTGGAAGGCGCTGTAATGGCTGCCAAAAAAGGCGCGGATGTGACCCTGATTGGCACTATGACCCATCCTTTGGTGAAGACCGTTAAGGTGGAGGACGAGGAGCAGGTTCACAAAACCATGGAGCAGCTGCTGGACAGCGGCGAAGTGGACGGTGTAGTGACCATGCACTATCCTTTCCCCATTGGTGTCTCCACTGTGGGACGGGTGATTTCTCCCGCCAACGGACGGCATATCTATATTGCCAACACCACCGGCACCTCTTCTTCGGATCGGATTGAGGGTATGGTGCGCAACGCCATCTATGGCATTATTACCGCCAAGGCCTGTGGCATAGAGGAGCCCACTGTTGGTATCCTCAATGTGGATGGTGCTCGTCAGACCGAGCAGATCCTCAAACAGCTGGATGCGGCAGGATATCCCATCCATTTCGCCACCTCTAAGCGGGCTGACGGCGGCTGTGTCTTCCGGGGCAATGATCTGCTCACCGGCGCTGCTGACGTCATTGTAACCGACTCCCTCACCGGCAATATCCTGGTGAAGATGATGTCTGCGTACACCACCGGCGGCAGCTACGAGAGCGTGGGCTTCGGCTATGGCCCTGGCATTGGCGAGGACTATGACCGTCTGGTTATGATTGTTTCCAGAGCCTCCGGCGCTCCCGTTATTGCTGGTGCCATCGAGTATGCGGCGGAATTGGTACGGGGCAACTACAAGGCGGTAGCTGCCAAGGAATTTGCCGCGGTTAAGAAAGCTGGACTGCAAAAGCTCATTGACGCCAAGAAAAAGACCAAACAGGCGGATACCTCCGCTGATGAGGTAAAGGCTCCTCCCAAGGAGATTGTTACCGCTGCCATTCCTGGCATTGAGGTAATGGATCTGGAGGACGCTGTGGCCAGTCTGTGGAAAGCCGGAATCTATGCCGAAAGCGGCATGGGCTGTACCGGTCCTATGGTTATGGTGTCTGACGCCAAGCTGGAGGAGGCCTCCGGCATTCTGAGAAAAGCCGGGTATATTCAGTAATTTTATCCTTTGTCCAGTCTGAAACCGGTGAACAATACAGTTTAAAAAGAGGCGGTTCCCCGGAATCGCCTCTTTTTCCTGTTTTCCATCTATGCTATAATGAAGCTGCGGATTTTACACCCAAAAGGGGAAATGGAAAATGAAGAATCCCAATTGGTATCTGGTGGCCTCAGTGTTGTTTGGGTTGGGCGGCCTTTGTTTTTTGGTGGCTGCTTTTTTGGCCAGGGAGCAGTTCCCCCGGCCTCTCTTTGGGGTGGCTGGCCTTTGCCAGCTGGTCAGTTCTATAGGATTTTTCAGTGTTTGGCGCAAAGCCCGTTAATATTCTTTTATTTGTTTTATATGCTTTTCCATACCAGAGAGGTGTGGAATGTCTGATGGATAAAATACCCAAAGAAATATTTGGTAAAATATATTGCAGGGTCATGCTCTGGGAGGAATCAACATGTCAAATCAAGGGACACTATTTCGTCAAATTCCAAAGGTGGACGAGCTGTTAAAACTGCCCGCTGTTGCAAAACGGTTAGAGGGAGATTCCCGAGCTATGGTGGTGGAAGCGGTGCGCCAGGCCACCGAGGAGCTGCGGGAGGAAATCAAAGAAGGCCGGCGGGAGCAACTTCCCACACAGGGTGAGTGGGAAGAAAACATTCTGAATCTGTTGGAAGAAAAATCCCAGTCCCATCTGCGCCGGGTTATCAACGGTACCGGCATTATCCTGCATACCAACCTGGGACGTGCCTGTTTGGCCCCCCAGGCAATGGAGGCGGTGGAGGCAGCGGCCTCCCACTATTCCAACCTGGAGTACGACCTGGAACAGGGGACCAGAGGCAGCCGCTATTCCCATGTGACCCAGCTGCTCAAAGAGCTCACCGGCGCCGAGGACGCCATGGTGGTCAACAACAACGCGGCGGCAGTTTTGCTGATTCTCAGCTCTCTCACCAAGGGGGGAGAGGTGATTATTTCCCGGGGCGAACTGGTGGAAATCGGTGGTTCTTTCCGGATTCCCGCCATTATGGAGCAGAGCGGAAGCCATCTTGTGGAGGTGGGTACCACCAACAAGACCCACTTTGCCGACTATGAACAGGCCATTGACCCGGAGCGTACGGTGGCGCTGCTTAAGGTGCATACCAGCAATTTCCGGGTTATGGGCTTTACCCAGGAGGTACCTCTGGCTGATTTGGTGAAATTGGGCCATGCCCACAACCTGCCGGTGATCCATGACCTGGGCAGCGGCGCCCTGGTCTCTTTGGAGGAGTATGGCATCAAGGATGAGCCCACCGTTCAGCAAAGTATGCAGGCTGGGGTGGATGTTCTGTCTTTCAGCGGGGACAAGCTGTTGGGCGGCCCCCAGGCTGGTATTATTCTGGGTAAGGCTCAGTATATTGCCAAGATGAAAAAGCATCCTCTGACCCGGGCTCTGCGAATCGATAAGATGACTCTGGCCGCTTTGGAGGCCACCTTGCGCCTCTATCGGGACCGTGAGCAGGCAGTGGGGAATATTCCCCTGCTGAAAATGCTCTCTCAGACCCGGGAGACCTTGACTCCCAAAGCTGAGCTGCTGGCCCAGAAAATTGCCGGAACTACCCATGACTGTACTGTTACGGTGATGGAGGAATTTGGCCAGGTTGGTGGGGGCTCGGTTCCCACCCAGATGCTCCCCAGTATGGTGGTGGCCATACGGCCCCATACCATTTCTCCCGATGAGCTGGAGAGCCGGCTGCGGCATTGTAAAATTCCAGTGGTGGGACGGATTTCCCACGACCGTTTTTTATTGGATGTCCGCACCATTGAGCCAGAAGATTTTGACCTGATTGGAGAAAACTTAAAGGCCTGTTTGGCTCGGCCATAAGGGGAGGACGGACAGATGAACAATATTATCATTGGTACGGCAGGCCACGTGGACCATGGAAAGACCACCCTGATCCGGGCGCTGACCGGCATAGAGACCGACCGCTTAAAGGAAGAGAAAAAACGGGGTATTACCATTGATTTGGGCTTTGCCCATCTCAAGCTGCCCGATGGCCAGCAGGCAGGCATTGTGGATGTGCCCGGCCATGAAAAATTTGTGAAAAACATGCTGGCAGGGGCCGGCGGTATGGATTTGGTGTTGCTGGTGGTGGCGGCTGATGAGGGCTTCATGCCCCAAACCCGGGAACACCTGGGTATTTTGACCTTGTTGGATGTCAAAGAGGGCATTGTGGTGATCACCAAAGCGGATATGGTAGAGGAGGACTGGCTGGAAGCAGTCAAGGAAGAGGTGGCCCAGGAGGTAAAGGGAACCTTTCTGGAAAACGCTCCTGTTCTGACGGTTTCAGCGGTTACAGGCCAGGGAATCCCGGAACTCAGGGAGGAAATTTTCCGGGGGATTCAGAAAGCCCAGGGCAAGAACACCCGGGCGCCTGCCAGAATCCCGGTGGACCGGGTGTTCTCGGTGGATGGTTTTGGTACAGTCATCACTGGTACCCTGTTGGAGGGCTCTATTTCCGAGGGAGATGAGTTGATGATCTATCCCTCTGGGGAACGGGTAAAGGTGCGAAACGTCCAGGTGCACAGCCAGACGGTGCCCACTGCCTACGCGGGACAGCGTACCGCCATCAATCTGGCGGGCATCAAAAAGACCGATATCAACCGGGGGGACACTCTGGCCAAACCGGATTCCATGGAAGTTTCCTTGATGCTGGATGTAAAGGTGCGGATTCTCAAGGATTGCCAGCGGGTCATTGAAAATGGCAGCCGGCTGCACTTTTACCATGGCACCCGGGATACCCTGTGCAAGCTGATACTGTTGGAACAGGACCAGCTGATTCAGGGAGAGAGCGGGTACGCCCAGCTGCGCTTCCAGGAGCCAGTGGCCACCCGAAAAGGGGACCATTTTGTGGTGCGGTTTTATTCCCCTGTGGAGACGGTGGGAGGAGGCGTCATACTGGACAGCGCTCCCCAGCGTCACAAGAGAATGGATGCCCAGGTAATCGAGGGGCTTCAGGTAAAGGAGAGCGGCTCCCTGGGGGATCGGGTTAGCCAGTACCTGCTGGAAGCCAGCGCTCAGCTGCCCACCCTGGAGACAATTGCCAAGCAGCTTTCTCTGTCTATAGAGGAGCTGCGGGAGGAATTGGAGCCACTTTGCCAACAGGGAATCTGCGTGGCCTTGGGAGAAAAATATGTGGTACATGTTCAGTATCTGCAAAAGCTGTGGCAGAAGTTGGAAGAGATTCTTTCCAATTACCACCGGACCAATCCTTTGCAGGTGGGACTTAAGAAAGAGGAGCTGCGGGGTAAGCTCTTTTCCAGTAAGGACACGGCTCTCATCGACAGCGTTTTGGAACAGTTTATGGGGGAACATCGCATTAAGGTGACAAACGGCCGGGTTTCTCTGGCGGATTTTCAGGTTACCTATACCCCCGCCCAGAAAAAGCTGTTGGATGAAGTTGTGAACACCTATCGGACCGCAGGTTATACCGTACCCTCCAGCGATGAGATTCTGGCAGCCCATCCCAAAGAAAAAGAGCTTTGCAAACAGATTTTTGAAGCCTTGGTGGCAGAGGAGATTCTGGTAGCTGTAGCGCCTCAGATTTATTTTCATAAAGAGCATTACCAATCGGCTTTGGATCGGTTGACTGGATATTTAAAGGAGCACCCCTCCATCGCCCTGGGAGATTTCCGGGATCTGCTGGGCACTTCCCGAAAATACGCGGTTGCCCTGCTGGAATTTTGGGACCGTCGGGGCATTACTCAGAAGGTTGGAGATGCCCGGGTGTTGACCAAACAGGCATAAAATAAAAGCCAAGGCTGATGAAAAGCCTTGGCTTTTTTCTTCTGATATCTTGCGATTTTCGGCAAAGTATGATAAAATATTTTTCGGCTTTTGTAAGCAGATATGGGAGTAGATGGGTGCTGGTGTGCCCTCTGGTCTTCAAAACCAGTAATAGCGGTGAATAGTCGCTTAGGTGGGTTCGATTCCCACATGCTCCCGCCAATGGTTGCCCGGATTGTTCCGGGCAACTTTTTTTCTGCCTAAAACGCCCCGGCTTGCTGGAAAGTAAGCCGGGGCGTTGTTGCTTTGGATTTTATTTTTGAATGACACTCTCATATACAGTCAAAGTGTTTTTTGCCAGTGTCTCGGCGCCACTCTCTTTCACCGATTTGGTTACCTTCTTTTTCAGGGTTGCCAGTTCCTCAGGAGATAGATTTTTTATGTAACGGAGTTTTTTGCCCAGTTCCTCTGGAGAGTTAAAGACAAAGCCGTTTTCTCCCTCCCGTACCTGATCCTCGTTGAGGTGATCCAGCCGCTGCAATACAGGCAGACCGGTAGCCATTCCTTCCAACATGGAAATAGAGTTGGTATCAGACAGGGAAGCGGTTACATATACATCACAGGAAGCCAGATAGGGGGGCAGTTTGTCGTGGAGAACCGCTCCGGTAAAGGTGACCATCTGGCTGATTCCCAAATCTTTCGCCTGTTGTTCCAGCTCCACCCGGCAGGGGCCGTCGCCAATTACCAGCAGGTGAATCTGATCCGCAGGGGTAATGGTTTTTGCCCAGTAATCCAGCAGGACATCCACGCTTTTTTCCCGCCCCAGGCGTCCCACAAAGCAGGCCAGCATCTGATTGGGGGCAATGCCGTAATCCTTTCGAAAAGCCAGTTTCTTTTCCTCGTCAATATTTTCTGGCATAAAGGCGGTCAGTTCCACTGCGTTGGGAATCACATGGACCTTTTTATAAATGCCTACCTGCTCAAAATACTGTTCGCATTTCTTAGACGGTCCAGTGAGGGCGGCTGCCCGCTCCGCGATAAATTTCATATACTTGTGGGAAATCTGTTTGGCCAACCCGTAAAAGGGATGGGGAGCCACATAGTAGATATATTCGTCATACATGGTGTGGAGAGTGTAAACCATGGGTACATGGAGGCGACGGGCAATCAAAAGTCCGGAAAGGCCTATGCCAAATTCATTGTGGATGTGAATAATATCCGGTTTAAACTGCTCCACCATCCGCAGCCGGGTTTTGCTGAGGGGTACAGCCAAACCGTAGTTATAGAGCTTTTTGAGCCGGGTAGCCGGGCAGTACAATACATTGTCCTTGATGTAGTGGCTGTGTGTAGCAGGGTCAGCGGTGACAACCAAAACAGTGTGCCCCAACCTCTCCAAGCCGTCCTTGAGAATTTTAACATGAGTTACCACCCCGTTGATGTAGGGAAGATAGGTTTCGGTAAACAGGGCAATCCGCATAAGATACACTCCTTTTCAGCGGAGAAAACATAAGAATCATTCTTAACATTTGCAAAGATAGTATATCATGTTTTTGTACTTTTTGAAAGGCGAATTCTAAAGAAATCAGATGTTTTGGCGGGAAAAACAGTAAAGATGTCATCTGCTTTTAGAGCCTGTGAAATAAAGTTTGAATCTTCTGTAGCGGTACGGTATAATAATTACCAGAGATAAAACCCAGGAAGGACAAATGCCTGGAATACAATACAAAAGGGCGTGGGATAGTGAGTACTGTCTATCAGGTTTCTTTGGAAAAGGTAATCAATGAGTTTAAGCTGGAAATTCTGTATTTGCCAAAGCCAGCTTCGGAAATCTATCTTACTTCGGCGGATGTCAACAGGCCGGGTTTGCAGTTGGCTGGGTTTTTTGATGTTTTCGATCATGGCCGGGTTCAGATTTTAGGCAAGAGTGAGATTGTCTATCTGGAAAATATTGACGATGAGACGGCCAAAGCTCGCTGGGACACCTTCTTTTCCCTTAAACCGCCGGTGGTTATTGTGGCGCGGAATTTGACCGTTCCTCCTCACATGATTGAGGCAGGTAAAAAACATGGTATTCCTCTGCTGATGACCTCCGAGAACACTTCCAGTTTCCTGGCCGGTCTGATCTCCTACCTGAGCGTGGAGCTTGCCCCCCGGGTAACCCGCCATGGGGTTCTGGTGGAGGTATACGGTGAGGGCCTGCTGCTCTTTGGGGACAGCGGCGTAGGTAAAAGTGAAACAGCGGTGGAACAAATTAAACGAGGGCATCGGCTCATCGCTGATGACGCGGTGGAGCTGCGCCGAGTGTCCAACCGGTCGCTGGTAGGTTCTTCTCCGGAAAATATCCGCCACTTTTTGGAGTTGAGAGGCATTGGTATTATCAATGTCCGGCGTATTTTTGGTATGGGCTCCATTAAAAACACCGAAAAGGTGGATATGATTATCAAATTGGAGCAGTGGGATCAAACCAAAGTTTATGACCGCATGGGAATGGACAGCGAGTTTACTGACATTTTGGGAATCAAGGTGCCCTCTATTACCATTCCGGTTAAGCCGGGGCGGAACCTGGCCGTCATCATTGAGGTGGCAGCCATGAACAACCGACAGAAAAAGATGGGATACAACGCGGCTATGGAGCTTCTGCAGCGTCTGGGTATGCCAGAGGGCGGCGAAGCGGTCAGCGATTGGGACACCTTCTAGATAGAAAGGACAGGCAATGAACAACCCAGTAGAAATTACAATCAGCCTCTCGGAAAAAGAATACCGCCAGATGGCTTACTTTAATGTGTTTTTTAAAAGCAGGAGCTTTCTGTTTTTCATGCCCTTTATTGTGGCATGGTCCCTGGGGGTTATCATCATCCGGTGGACTGGAGCGCTGGACATTGGAGCCACCACCTATATTGGCGCTCTTACGATTTTAGGCCTGCTGGTTTTGATGGTAGGTTCCACCGAATGGAATATCCGCCGGTATCTGAAAAGCGACCAGTTTGCGGTGGCCAAACCCCGCAAATTGCGAGTGGATGACCAGGGAATTTACTGTGAAACCCCGGAACTCAGTGCCAACGCTCTCTATCAGTGGCCAATGATTTACCGGGCTTATGAGATCAAAGGGTACTTTCTCATCTACTTTAATATCCAGCAGGCTTTTTGCCTGCCCAAAAGCCAGATGACTGAATCCCAGCGGGAAGATCTGCGGCGGCTTCTGTTGGCTCATCTGGAAAACAAATTTGAGCGGCGAACCAAAGAATAGCGGGATAAAGATTCGATACACTACCCAGTGGGAGGCAAAACCTGCCTGTGAAAATATTACGAGATTGGGAGGCCTTTATGGAGAATTTAAGGTCGCTGAAAGTATTCTGTGAGGGGATGGGCTGCCGGGCTCTGGAACAGGAGCCTATGAGCAAACACATCACCATGCGGGTTGGGGGACCGGCCCAGCTATTTTTGGAGCCCTCCAATATAGAACAGATCGGAAAGATTCTGGCGTTTTGCCATCAGCGGCAAATTCCTGTTGCAGTGATTGGCAACGGTTCCAATCTGTTGGTTTCCGACAATGGGGTCCAGGGTGTGGTTCTCTGTATGGGTTCCGCCTTTTCCCATGTGGAACCTAGGGATGGCCACCGCCTTTACGCTACGGCAGGCACCTCTCTTTCCACCCTTTGCAGCCAGGCTTTGTCTTTTGGCCTTACCGGGTTGGAATTCGCCTGGGGCATCCCTGCCAGCGTGGGAGGCGCCGTATATATGAACGCCGGAGCTTACGGGGGAGAGATGAAAGATGTGCTGGAGAAGGTCTGGCATTTCACCCCTCAGGGGCAACTGGTGGAAGCGGACGCCCACCAGCTGGGCCTGGATTACCGGCACAGCGATTATATGACCAACGGCTGCTGTATTGTAGCGGCTCAGTTTCGGCTTTCCCCAGGGGACCCGGCCGCTATCCGGCAGCAGATGGATGACTTGATGGCCCGCAGAAAAGAAAAACAACCGTTGGAATATCCATCCAGCGGAAGCACCTTTAAACGCCCCCAGGGAGCCTATGCGGCCCAGCTCATTGATCAGTGCGGCCTCAAGGGCCGCCAGGTGGGAGGTGCGGCGGTCAGCGAGAAACACGCGGGGTTTATTATCAACCGGGATCACGCCACCTGCGCTGATTTGGAAGAGCTGATTGCCCAGGTACAGCAGGTGGTTTTTGAAAAGACCGGCTACCGGTTGGAATGTGAAGTAAAAAAACTGTAGGAGGCAGATGGGGTGGAACTGGTTATTGTGACAGGCATGTCCGGTACGGGCAAGACCCGGGCTATCAACGCGCTGGAAGACATCGGCTTTTTCTGTGTGGATAACATTCCGCCCAAGCTGATTTTAACCTTTGCGGATTTGTGCAACCAATCGGCAGCGGCCATGAAGCGGGTGGCCATTGTGGTGGATGCCCGCAGCAAAGAGATGTTTGGGGATCTTTCAAAAGAGCTGGATGAGCTGGACCGGCGGGGACAGCCCTATCGGATTCTCTATCTGGATGCGGACGACAAGGTGATTCTTCGCCGGTATCAGGAAACCAGACGCCGTCATCCCCTGCTGGACTGCGGCTACGAAACAGTGGAGGAGGCCATCAAGGGGGAACGGCAGCTATTGGCTGGGGCCAAAAGCCGGGCGGATTTTATCATCGACACCTCCCTGTTGACCAACGCCCAGCTGCGGGAGCAGATTTCCAATATGTTTTTAGAGGATTCCCAGCAGAGTCTGCTGGTCAACTGTATGTCTTTTGGCTTTAAATACGGCCTGCCCTCTGAGGCGGATCTGGTCTTTGACGTGCGGTGCCTGCCCAACCCTTTTTATGTGCCGGAGCTCAAACACCAGACCGGGCTGGATCAGCCGGTGCGGGACTATGTAATGGGATTTGACCAGTCCAAGGGACTGGTGCCCAAACTGCTGGATCTGATTGATTATCTGCTGCCTCTTTATAAGGCCGAGGGTAAAAGCCAGCTGACCATCGCTGTGGGCTGTACCGGCGGGATGCACCGCTCGGTGGTATTTGCCCAATTGCTGTATGGCCATCTGGAAGAGTTGGGGTACCACACAACAGTCAACCACCGGGATGTTCACCGGGTGAAATAGGAAGGGGGAAACTACCCATGACTCTTTCCTTCGCGGGGGAGGTTAAACGGGAAATATATCACAACAGGCAGCTGCGTGCCCGGCATGGGTTGGCCCAGGGCTACGGGCTGCTGCTTTTTGGCCGGCATTTTTCCGCCCGGGAAATTTCCCTCACCACCGAACGCAAGGCCATTGCCCGGCTGTATGCCTCCTTTCTCCATGAGACCATTGGCCTGGATGGCGGAGTGACCATCCGGGAAAACAAACGGGGCGAAGAGACGGTGGTCTATACTGTTTCGGTGGACGACAGCCGGGACCGGGAAAAAATTCTTGCTTTTTTTAACCGCCAGCCTGATGTGATTTTAAAAGCTCTTTTTCAAAAAGAGGGAGATCTGCCGGCTTTTCTGGGAGGGGCGTATCTTGCCTGCGGCAATGTTACCGACCCTCAAAAGAACTACCATTTGGAATTTATGGTGTACAATCCAGCCTTGGTGGAGCCTCTGGCCCACCTTTTGGAGGAGCTGATCGCGCCTCCCCGCCATTCGGAGCGCAGGGGGGTGCCCATCCTCTACTATCGGGAGAGTGAGCATATTGAGGATATGCTCACTGCCATGGGAGCCAGCAAGGCGGCTTTGAGTATGATGGAAGTTAAAATATACAAGGATATGCGCAACAAGGTCAACCGGGTAACCAACTGTGAGACTGCCAACATCGACAAGACAGTCACTGCCGCCACCGCTCAGGTGGAGGACATCCGGCTGATTTTGGAGCGGCAGGGGGAGCAGAGCCTGCCGGAGGAGCTGCGGGAGGTGGCCCGGCTTCGGCTGGAAAATCCCGACCTCTCCCTGCGGGAGCTGTGCGAAGTTTTTCCCGGGGCTATCTCCCGGTCGGGGATGAACCACCGGCTCAAGCGGCTCTCGGCTATGGCTGAGCAGATTCGGGAGAAAGACAACCGGTAAAGGAGGGCCCTTATGGACAATTTTGTACATCTCCATGTGCATACCGAATACAGCTTGCTGGACGGCGCCTGCCGGATCCAGCAGCTGGTGGAACGGGTGAAAGAGATGGGACAGCCGGCGGTGGCCGTCACCGACCATGGGGTCATGTATGGGGTCATTGACTTCTATCGGGCCGCTAAAAAGGCGGGTATCCATCCCATTATCGGCTGTGAGGTCTATGTTGCCCCCCGCAGCCGGTTTGACAAGGTCCACCGGCTGGACAGTTCCCCCTACCATCTGGTGCTGCTCTGCGAGAACCAGGTGGGGTATCAGAACCTGATCTATCTGGTGTCCCGGGGATATATTGACGGCTTCTACTCCAAGCCGAGAATTGACTTTGAACTGCTGCGGCAGCACAGTCAGGGACTGATCTGCCTCTCCGCCTGTCTGGCGGGGCAGATTCCCAGACTACTGCAAAACGGGGACTACCGGTCTGCCAAGGAGGTGGCCCTCCAATATCTGGAGGTGTTCGGGCCAGATCACTACTATCTGGAAATCCAGGATCACGATATTCCAGAGCAGAAACAGATTAAGCCGCTGCTGATCCGTTTGGCCAAGGAGACCGGCATTGGCCTTGTTGCCACCAACGACGCCCACTATATCCGCAAATCCGACGCCAAAATGCAGCATGTGCTGGTCTGTATCCAGACTAACCACACTGTGGACGAGGGAACCGATATGGAGTTCCCCACCCAGGAGTTTTATCTGAAAACCCGCCAGGAGATGGAAGAGGCTGTGGGTGACCTGCCCGAGGCCTATGAGAATACCCTGAAAATTGCTCAGCGCTGTCAGGTGGACTTTGAGTTTGGCCATACCAAGCTGCCCCGGTTTACCAGCCCCAGCGGAGAGGACAATACAGTGTATTTCCGCCGTCTGTGTCAGGAGGGCCTCACCCGCCGGTACGGCAGCGATCCCGACCCGGCGGTGGTTCAGCGGCTGGAGTATGAGCTGTCGGTCATCCAGTCCATGGGATATGTGGACTATTTTCTGATTGTCCACGACTTTATCAGCTACGCCAAAAGCAAGGGGATTCCGGTGGGGCCGGGCAGAGGCTCCGGCGCTGGCAGCGTGGCCGCCTACTGTATCGGTATCACCGGTATTGACCCCATGAAATACCAGCTGCTCTTTGAGCGGTTTCTCAACCCGGAACGGGTCAGTATGCCCGACTTTGACATCGACTTTTGTTACGAACGGCGGCAGGAGGTTATCGACTATGTGGTAAGGCGATATGGCGCCGACCATGTGGCCCAGATCATCACCTTTGGAACCATGGCGGCTCGGGCCGCCATCCGGGATGTGGGCCGAGCGCTGGGGATCAGCTACCAGACGGTGGACAGCGTGGCCAAACTGGTGCCCGCCGAGCTGAACATCACCATTGACAAGGCTCTCCGGGATTCCCGGGAGCTGGCGGACCAGTACCAGGCCTCCCCCCAGGTGCGGGAACTCATTGATATGGCCCGCAGCGTAGAGGGCATGCCCCGTCACGCTTCTACCCATGCCGCCGGCGTGGTGATTACCCGGGACCCGGTGGAGACCTATGTGCCCCTGCAAAAAAACGATGAGGCCATTGTCACCCAGTTTCCGATGACAACATTAGAGGAGCTTGGCCTTTTGAAGATGGACTTTCTGGGGCTGCGCTACCTGACAGTGATTCACTATGCCCAGGAGATGGTGGCCAGCCGGAAACCTGGCTTTCAGATTGATCAAATTCCCCTGGATGACCCAAAGGTCTACCAGATGCTTTCCAGTGGGAAGGCTTATGGAGTGTTCCAGTTTGAGTCCAGCGGTATGCGGGCAGTGCTGACCCAGTTGAAACCCGACTCCCTGGAGGATCTGATCGCGGTGATCTCCCTCTACCGGCCGGGGCCGATGGATTCTATCCCCACCTACATTCGCAATCGGCACAATCCCAGCCTGGTCACCTATAAGCACCCGCTGCTGGAGCCCATTCTCAAGGTAACCTACGGCTGTATTGTCTACCAGGAGCAGGTGATGCAGATCTGCCGCCAGCTGGCTGGGTACTCCTATGGCCGGGCCGATCTGGTGCGCCGGGCTATGGCCAAAAAGAAACACGATGTAATGGAAAAGGAGCGCCACAACTTCATCTATGGAGCCAAACGGGAGGATGGCTCGGTGGAGTGTGTGGGCTGTATCGCCAATGGGGTGGATGAGAAAACTGCCACCGAGATCTTTGACGAGATGAGCTCCTTTGCCTCCTACGCCTTCAACAAATCCCATGCCGCTGCCTACGCCCTGCTGGCCTATCAGACTGCCTATCTCAAATGCCACTACCCCAGAGAGTACATGGCGGCCTTGCTGACCAGCGTCCTGGACAGCACTGACAAGGTCACCGAGTATATCGGGGAGTGCAACCGATTGGGTATTCGTGTTCTGCCCCCGGATGTGTCGGTCTCAGGAGAGGGATTTCAGGTCAGTGGAAAGGAAATCCGTTTTGGTCTGCTGGCGGTAAAAAATCTGGGCCGGGGATTTATCCGGGACCTGTTGGCCGAGCGGGAGAAAGCCCCTTTTGCCAGCTTCCAGGATTTCTG
>CALXEL010000077.1 GCA_944387315.1 uncultured Clostridia bacterium | reverse complement strand
ACCTGCCCGCCCTCAAGGGATGTGGCACTGTTTTGATCGCAAATGCAGCCGGCAGCTGTGTGGAGGACTACCGGGCTCTGGTGGAGCGGCTCTCCGACTCGGAGATCGATATGGTGGAGCTTAACATCTCCTGCCCAAACGTTAAGGAGGGCGGCGTGGCCTTTGGGGTCAGCTGTGAGGCTGCCGCGGGGATGGTGCGGGAGATCCGCAAGGTCTGCAAGAAACCGTTGATGGTCAAACTCTCTCCCAATGTCACCGACATTGTCTCCATCGCCAAGGCGGTGGAGGCAGAGGGAGCCGACGCCATCTCTCTGATAAATACCCTGTTGGGTATGCGCATTGACATTAACACCCGTCGGCCGGTGCTCCACAACAATGTGGGCGGCCTCTCCGGCCCCGCCATCTTCCCGGTGGCGGTCCGTATGGTCTGGCAGGTGGCAAACGCGGTGAAGATCCCGGTGGTGGGCCTGGGAGGCATCGAGAAGTGGCAGGATGCCATTGAGATGATGCTGGCTGGCGCCCGGGCGATCCAGATCGGTACCGCCCTGTTCTACGACCCCTACGCCCCTCTGAAAATTGTGGAGGGGATGAACCAGTGGCTGGAGGACAACCACATTGGGGATATCAATGAGATTGTGGGCCAGGTACGGCCCTGGTAGGTGATTGTGTGAAAATACTGGCAGTAGATTTCGGAGACGCCCGTACCGGGCTGGCCTGCTGCGACCCGGGGGAGATGCTGGCGTCGCCAGTGGGGGTCATCCAGGACAGCTGGGCGGACCGGGTGGCCCAAAAGGTGGCGGATGCCGCCCGGGAGCAGAGAGCTCAGCAGATTGTGGTGGGCTACCCCAAAAACATGAACGGCACCCTGGGGCCCAGAGCCCAGCTCTGTGAGGAGTTTGCCCGCAAGGTGGAGCAGCTGAGCGGTTTGCCGGTGGTCCTGTGGGATGAGCGGAGCACCACTGTTTCGGCCATCGGGTATCTCAACCAAACCGATGTCCGAGGCAAGCGCCGCAAGGCGGTTGTGGACGCGGTGGCGGCCACCATTATCCTGGAAAGCTACCTGGCCTATCGGAAAAATGTACAGTCCCCGAGGGACAAATAGAAAAAAGCGGCGGCGGATTCAAAGATCCGCCGCCGTTTTTGGCTGGGAGCCTCTCTCAGCGGGGCAGTTCCCCAGGGAGAGGTTTTCGCACATAGGGGAGCAAACGGGGGTCGCAGGCCCCCGTTTGCCGGTAGTTTTCCCGGGCCTGCCGGAGGGTTATGCCATGGTTTTGATCGCTGGGCTCTTCTTCCCCTGAGAGAAAGAGATCGTTTTCCCAAAAACAGACTGGACAGATGTAGGCAGGGGCCTGGGACGGCGGGGCCGGGAAGGTGATACAGCCGCAGCAGGGACAGGGAAACCGGCCTTGGGGCTCCTTTTGGGGCTGGGGATCGGGAATGTCTCCCTGGCTGTCTGTTGGCAGGTAGAGGTGTTTCTTATCCACCCGAAGTCGCCTCCTTTGGCTCCTGCTTTTCCGGGTGCAGGCAGATGTCTACAAAGGTCAGAGCCGAGGGGGGCAGATATTTGCCGGTGTGGTAGATGAGGGAAAAATCCTGTCCCAGGCTTACATCCCGCAGCTCCAAAGGCCACAGCCTTCCCCTGCGGATTTCCTCCTCCACCAGAAGGCGGGGCAGTACCGAGAGGCCCAGTCCTGCTGCCACCGCTTCCACAATGGCCTGGGTGTTGATGGATTCCCAGGCGGGCTGTACCGCCAGCCCCAGGGTCAGCAGGGCGCTGTCCAGCAGTTCCCGGGCGCCGCTGCCCCGTTCCCGCAAAATCAGGGGATATTGGGTCAGCTCCCCGGCTTCCACCCACTGATGGCCCCACAGGGGATGCCCGGCGCCGCACACCAGAATCAGCCGATCGTGGGCGATAGGTTGGGCCACCAGCTGTCCCGGGTGGATGACTCCTTCCACCAGGGCCAGATCTACCTGATTTTCCAGTACCCGCCGCTGAATGGCCTGGGAGTTGTCCACTGTGACACTCAGCTGAATCTGGGGATAGAGCTGGGAGAACCGGCGGACATAGCCGGGCAGCAGGCAGGTGGCGATGGTGAGGGAACAGCCCAGGCGGATATGGCCAATGGCATCGCAATTTCGCATCTCATTTTCCATATCATCAAATAGAGAGAGGATATGCCGGGCATAATAGAGCATCCGGGTCCCATCCTGGGTGAGAAAAAGCCGCCGGGACATCCGGTCAAAGAGCCGTACCCCGTAGTGGGTTTCCAGTTCGGCGATGGCCTGGCTTACCGAGGGCTGGGAGAGGTACAGGACATTGGCGGCAGCGGTGACCCCTCCCTGGTCACAGACCGCCAGAAAAATTTTCAGATGCCGCAGAGTCATGGAACATCCCTCCAAATAGGCAAATACCTATGCTTACTATAATAATATACTATTTTATTTATGTTGCAGCAAGGGCCATAATAGAGGGAGAGAAATTTTAGAGAATTGGAGAAGGAGGCAGGCACTATGAAGAAGAGTCCCGGCCTGTTTTGGACATTGTTTTCCTCCACCTTTTTGCTCAGCGCCTTTACAGTGGGGGGCGGCTTTGTCATTGTTCCCTTGATGCGCAAAAAGTTTGTGGAGGAGCTGGGTTGGATTGACCAGGAGGAGATGCTGGACCTGGTGGCAATCAGCCAGTCCTCTCCCGGCCCCATCGCGGTAAACGCCGCCATTTTGGTGGGATACCGGGCAGCAGGGTTGGCAGGGGCCTTTACCGCCATGGTTGGCACCGTACTGCCTCCCCTTCTTATTATTACAGTGATCTCCTTTTTCTATATGGCCTTTCAGCAGAGCCGGGCTGTGGCCGCGGTTCTTTGGGCTATGCGGGCCGGCGTGGGAGCGGTGATTCTGGAGGTAGTCATCCACATGGGCTGGGATATTGTAAAAAGCAAAAAGGTGTTTCCCATTGCCATTATGGTGGGGGCCTTTGTGGCGTCCACCTTTTTCTCGGTGGATACGATTTTGGTCATTGTAGTCAGTGGGCTATTGGGTATGGCCATCTATACCTGGGAGCTGCGCCAGGGAGGGGGAGAGAGATGAGACTGCTTTGGGAGCTGTTTTGGAGCTTTTTTCAGATTGGGCTGTTCAGCTTTGGCGGGGGATACGCCTCAATGCCTCTGATTCAAAATCAAGTGGTCACCATCCGGGGATGGCTAACCCTCACTGAATTGGCGGACATGATTACCATTTCCCAGATGACTCCGGGGCCCATTGCCATCAACTCGGCCACCTTTGTGGGAACCC
>CALXEL010000076.1 GCA_944387315.1 uncultured Clostridia bacterium | reverse complement strand
AGCCAGTCAAAAATCTGTCCGGCCCGAAAAGCCGGTTCTCCCAACTGAGATACATACTCCTTTAAGCCGGGCAGGGTCAGGGATTTGATGTCGGTTTTCGCAAGCCTGTCCATTACTTTCTCCTTATTGTCGCGATAAAAAATCCATCGGTGTTGCCCCGGTGGGGCAGCAGGGTGACACAATATCCATCCCTCTGCAGCTCTGAGGGCAGAGGCTCAGGCACAAAATCAGGGTGTTCCCTTAAAAAGCGTTCCACTACCTGCTGGTTTTCCTGAGGCAGCAGGGTACAGGTGGAATAGACCAATACCCCATCCCTCTCTAGATAGTTTGCAGAGGTTTCCAGAATTTTATACTGATATTCCGGCAGCTGGGCAAAACTGTCGGGATTTTTATATTTGATCTCGGGTTTTCGCCGGATAATGCCCAAACCGGAGAAGGGCACGTCACAGAGCACCCGCTGAAATTTCCCCCACTGGGGTTGGTACTGGGTGGCGTCCGACTGGGTGGGAGACACAATGGAAAGTCCCAACCGGCGGGCACCCTCCCCGATGAGCCCCAACCGATGTGGGTGCAGGTCGCAGGAGACCACTTCTCCCCGGTTTTCCATCCGCTGGGCAATGGTAAAGGTTTTTCCGCCGGGAGAGGCACACACATCCAATACCCGCTGGCCCGGCTGGGGACTCAGGGCGGCGCAGCAGAGCTGAGAGGATTTGTCCTGTACATGAAAGAGCCCCGCCTTGTAGGCTTCACTTTGAGAAATGTCCCCGGTCTCCCCTGCCAGCAGGCAGTGGGGCAGGTCGGTTTGAGGCAGTGTCTCAATGGATTCTTCCTTCAGGCGCTCCATCAGTTCCAGGTCGGTGGTACGGGTGGTGTTAACCCGCAAATAGACCGGCGGACGGCCCAGGGAAGCTTCCAGTATACCCCGGGTATCCTCCCGGCCATAGGCCTCCTCCAGCTTCTGTACCAGCCAAAGGGGAGCGGAACAGCCCACGCTGACCTGCTCCCGCCAGCTGAGGGAGGGGTCCTCTCCCGCGGGTTTTCCATCCCGCAGAAAGGAGCGCAGCACCCCGTTGACAAAACCGGAGGCGCTGGTTTTACCAAACATCCGGGTCAAAGCCACCCCTTCCGCCACAGCCGCCCGGTCAGGGACAGTATCCATATAGAGAAGCTGGTAGAGGCTCAGGCGGAGAATTTCCCGCACCTGGGGGTCCAGCTTTGCCAGAGGGGTTTTGGAGTAACGGCCAATACACCAGTCCAGGGTGATCTGCCGCTCCAAAACACCGTAAAACAGGGCGGCGGCAAAGGCGGTGTCCCTGGGGGCAAGACCGCTGTCGGCCAGCACCCCGTCCAGCACCAGATTGGAATATCCCTGTCCAACATTGACCTTTAACAGGGCTTTTACAGCCAGGTAACGAGCGTTTTTAGCCATTAGTCCCGTCTCCTGCTGTTGGCCAGGAGCACCAGACGCAGCAGCTGAGCGGCCGATACGATCAGGGCGGCCACATAGGTCAGCGCGGCGGCGGAAAGCACCTTACGGGCGCCGTCCAATTCCTCGCCATACAGAAACCCATCGGCTTCCAGGGTGGCCAGAGCCCGGCTACTGGCATTAAACTCCACAGGCAGGGTCACCAGCTGAAAGACGGTGACGGTGGAAAACAGGATAATTCCCAGGGTAACAAGACCTGGAGAGAAGAGAAATCCCAGCAAAATCAGGGGGATAGCCAGTCTGGAGCCAATGTTGGTAATGGGGATAATGGCCCCCCGCAGCTTCATGGGAGCATAGTTTTCCGCGTGCTGAATGGCGTGGCCCACTTCATGGGCCGCTACCCCAATGGAGGCGATAGAGGTGCTGTTGTAAACGCTGTCCGACAGGCGCACCGTATTACTGGTGGGGTCGTAGTGGTCGGTGAGATTACCCCGGATTCCCTCAATACGCACCTGCTGCAGGCCGTTGTCGTCCAGAATCTGCCGGGCCACCTGGGCGGCGGTAAATCCCCTGGCGGAACGCACCTGGCTGTATTTGCCAAAGGTGCCGCTCACCTTAGCCTGGGCCCACATGGCAATCAGCATAGCGGGCAGAATCAGAATCAGATAGTAATAGTCAAAATAAAACATGGGCATAGCTGTAATTCTCCTTTTGGATTGATTACCAAGAAGTATAGAGCCTAGTTATGAAATACCTGTTAACTTTTTCCCAACAGTTATCCGGCGGCCCCGCATAAACTCAGCGGCGCTCATCCGCTTGGCCCCTTCCAGCTGTACTTCCAGCAGTTCAATGGCGCCCTGGCCACAGGCCACAATCATTCTCTGGTCATCCAGAATGGTACCCGGTTCTCCCCGGTAGCCCTCAACACAGACCGAGCGGTGCAGCTTGAGAGTTTTGCCATCCAGTCCACAGAGGGCCGACGGCCAAGGGGATAGGCCACAGATCAGTTTGTGCACTTTACGGGCAGGCTGGGTAAAGTCCACCCAGGCCATCTTTTTATCCAGCATGGGGGCGTAGCTGACCTGGGACGGGTCCTGAGGCTTGGGGACAACTGTTCCCTTTTCCAGCTCCTCTATAGTTTCTGCCAGAAGCCGGGCTCCTATCCCGGAAAGCCGGTCAAAAAGTTCCCCCGCTGTCTCGTTTTCCCCAATGGGGGTTTCCTCTTTCAGCAGCATATCTCCCGCGTCCAGTTCCTCCCCCATATACATGGTGGTCACACCGGTAACCGCCTCATCGTTGATGACAGCCCACTGGATGGGTCCAGCGCCCCGGTATTTGGGCAGCAGGGAACCATGGAGATTCACACATCCCATGGAGGGAATTTCCAAAACTTCTTTGGGCAAAAGCCGCCCATAGGCCACCACCACAACCAGTTGGGGTGACAATTCCCGAAGCAGGGCGGCCACTGTGCCGTCCCGCATCTTCACCGGCTGATACACTGGGATCCCATAACGCAGGGCCAGCTCCTTAACCGGCGGAGGGGTTAAAATTTGTTTCCTTCCCTGAGGCTTATCCGGCTGGGTAAAAACCCCTACAACCTCATGTCCTCTATCCAGCAGGGTTTGCAGAGAGGGCACCGCGAAATCCGGTGTACCCATAAAAACAATACGCATCCCTGTTTTTTCCTCCTTTGGGTTTACTGGTCCTCTTCCAGCATTTCTGTGGCGATATCCTTAAAGAGGACTCCTTCCAGATGATCCAGCTCGTGGCAGAATGCCCGGGCCAGCAGGTCCTCGCCCTCCACCTCAAACCGGTTCCCATGGCGGTCATAGGCCTCCACCTTCACCCATTTGGGACGGGTTACCATGCCCCATTCCCCGGGACAGGAGAGACAGCCCTCGCTGCCGCTTTCACTGCCAGCGGAATCGATGATTCTGGGGTTGACCAGCTCATAGAGATGATCTCCTGTATCAATGACCACCACCCGCCGCAGCATACCCACCTGGGGCCCGGCCAGGCCTACACCGTTGGCACTGTACATGGTCTCAGCCATATCGTCCAGCAAAATCGCCAGACGGTCATCAAACTTTTCTACCGGACGGCATTTTTTCCGTAAAATAGGGTCTCCCTCTTTGACAATTTGCCGCTTGGCCATATTGGCACATCCTTTCCTTACAAGGTCGCGTCGTAATACATATCTACAAAGGCGGTCACATTCCTGTATTCCCGTCTCTCATAATACTGATCCAAAACAGTGGACAAAAGCTGCCGCAGACGTTTGGAGTTTCTGCATTTCAGCACCAGTTTATACCGGTATTTGCCCGCCACTTTATACAGCCCGGCGGGGCTGGGCCCCAACAGCCGCAAAGGCAGGTCGGAGTACTGGGTTTTCGCCAAACTGAGAAAGATATCACAAAAGCCTTTGGCCCCCTGTTTCACCTCATCCTCCTGGCTGCCGGTAAATCCAACTGCCACCATATCACAGAAGGGGGGATAGAGACCCGCTTTGCGAAACAGGATCTCCTCCCGATAAAAATCGTCGTAATTCTGGGCAGCAGCCAGCTGGATCACTGCGTTCTGAGGATCGGTGGTCTGAATAAAGGCCCGACCTGGCAGGTCAGCCCGCCCACTGCGCCCCACCACCTGGGTAATCAGGGAGAAAGTACGCTCAAAACTGCGGAAGTCATCACTGTATAAAGAGAGGTCGGCGTTGAGCACTCCTACCAGGGTCACCTTGGGAAAATTGAGTCCCTTGGCCACCATCTGGGTGCCAACCATAATGTCATACTCCCCCTGGGCAAAGGCCTGGAATTTTTTCTCGTGGGAAAACCGGGACATGGTGGTGTCCATATCCATCCGAAGAATCCGTCCGTCGGGGAACAGACTGCACAGCTGTTCCTCCACCCTCTGGGTACCGATACCGCTGTACCGTACCATCTGGCTGCCACAGGAGGGACAGGCTCCCGGCAAAGGCTGGGAGTATCCACAGTAGTGACAGATCAGCCGGTTGTTGGCGCTGTGGTAGGTGAGAGCCACCGAACAGTTGGGACAGGAGATCACCTGGCCGCAGCTGGAGCACTTGGCGATGGTGTGGTAGCCTCTCCGGTTGAGGAGCAGAATCGACTGCTGGCCAGCCTGAAGATTGTGGTACAGCTCCTCAGTGAGGGTACCGCTCAGACAGGCCGCCGCCGATCCGGCTCCTTCCTCATTCATATCAATCAAATAAACATCAGGCAGCTTGCCGCCGGAAAACCGCTGGGTCAGGGTGAGCATACGATAGCGGCCGCTTTGAGCCTGATAGTAGCTTTCTATGCTGGGTGTGGCGGAACAGAGCAGCAGCATAGCCTTGTGGTAATGGCAGCGCGCCCTGGCCACATCCCGGGCGTGAAACCGGGGGGAAGCCTCTGATTTATAGGTCCGCTCCTGTTCCTCATCCATCACAATAAGGCCCAGGTTCTGGCAGGGGGCAAAGACGGCGGAACGGGTTCCCACCACAATATCCACCTGGCCCTGCCGGATTCTTCGCCACTCATCCAGCCGCTGTCCCATGGTCAGGGAACTGTGAAGCACAGCGGTGCGCTGGCCAAAAATCCGCTGGAAGGTGTCAATGGTCTGTGGGGTGAGGGAAATTTCCGGCACCATGACAATCACCTGGCGGCCCTGGGCCACCACATGCTGGATCAGCTTGAGAAACACCTGAGTTTTCCCACTGCCGGTCACCCCATAGAGCAGAACAGTCTGAGGCTGGGGAGCCTCCAGATATCCCAACAGTTTCTCCAGCGCTTGCTGCTGCTCCTGGTTCAGAGCGACTTCCCCGTTGTTCGCCGGGCCAACTCCCTGATAGGGGTTGCGGTACACCGTCTGCTGGTAAATCTCTACCAGGCCAGCTTTTTCCATCCGGTCGATAACCGCCCGGGTAAAACCACAGAAATAGCAGATCTCCTTCACCGAAGCGGTGCCAATCTCCCCAAGCAGGCGAAATACCTCCCCCTGCTTGGCAGTCAGCTTCTCAGGGGGCTGTTCCAAATACCGGTCGGCAATCCGTACCATGGCCACCCGCTCATCCTGAATCTTCCGGCGGTCCAAAGGCACCTTTTCCAAAAAGCCCCGGTTTTCCAAAGCCTCTAAGGCAGGGTGATTTTCCACCAGCCCCAATGCCTGGGTAATGGTGCCGGACAGAACCGGTTTTTTCTTTTCTGCCAGGTATTCCACAATCTGCCGTTCCGGCAAGGTCAGCTCTTCCAGATCTGGCTGCTGCCCGGTCAGCTGGTAACCCTCTCCCATCAGGATACCTATTCCAGCGGGAATTAATACACTTAACCCGTCAAAATAACTGCAAAAAGTATATTCCTTCAGGTAGCGCAGCAGAGCAAGCTGTTCCTCTCCCAAAAGAGGTTCCGGGTCCACCACCGAAAAAATAGGTTTGCATTTTCCCGGTGTGGAGGCTTCCTTTAAGGAGAGCACCAAGCCCAACCGGCGCCGGTTGGATCGGCCAAAAGGCACTGTCACCCGACAGCCCGGCTGTACCTGTATCCCTTCCGGGACCAGATAATCAAACTCCTTATCAAATTGTGGGGTGGTTTTTTCCACCACAACCTGGGCAATCTGGTACAAACCGGCTTCTGCCTCCCTTGTCAGAATCACACCTTTTACAGGCCTGTAAAATGGGTAAAGCCGCCGAAGCGCAAAGGCCCCGACGGTTTTTTAGAATTATTCAGATACTGGATTGTGACGGATCTTGCTGCGGCCGGAAGCCAATTCCTCCACCGCCAGTTTTACCGGCTTCTCCTCCAAAATAACATGCTCCTCTTCCGATTCATCGGCAATATCCCGGGCACGTTTGGCTACCGCCACCACAAACTCGTAGTAATTGTCATCCTTTTTAATAATCTGAGACATCGCTGGTCTAAGCATTCTGATTCACCTCATCTATAAAATCGCGCATATGCTTGGGCGTGCATTTGGCCGCCTCAATAATGGTTCCCAATTTTTCCACTGCTTCATAAATATTGTCGTTGAGCAGAATATAGTCATATTCATAAGCCAAATCCATCTCCCGGCGGGCAATGGCCAACCGCCGCTCAATGACCTCAGGGCTTTCGGTCTTTCGGCCGGTAAGCCGCTTGGCCAGCTCAGCAAAAGAGGGGGGCATCACAAACACCGACACCGCGTTGGGGCAGCGGCGGCGCACCTGTTGGGCACCTTGTACCTCAATTTCCAGCACCACATCATAGCCCTCATCCAGCAGCTCTTCTACCTTGCCCCGGGGGGTTCCATAGTAGTTGCCGCTGTAAACGGCGTGCTCCAACAGCTCTCCATCCTCCAACATCTGTTCAAAATCCTCTTTGGAGATAAAGTGGTAGTTGACTCCATCCACCTCACCTGGCCGAGGAGCCCGGGTGGTGGCTGAAACAGACAGCTTAATATTGGGATGGCTTTGGATAAAGGGACGGATAATTGTGCCCTTTCCCACTCCGGAAGGCCCGGAGAACACCACCAGCAAACCCCGTTTACTCATCCTCTTCCATCTCCTCATCCTCATCGTCATCGATGAGACGGTTGGCCACCGTTTCCGGCTGTACCGCAGACAAAATGACATGGTCGGAATCGGTGATAATCACCGCTCTGGTCCGACGGCCATAGGTGGCGTCAATTAAGGTGCCCCTATCTCTGGCGTCCTGTATAATTCTTTTAATGGGGGCGGATTCCGGACTGACAATGGCCACCAGCCGGCTGGCGGAAACCATATTTCCAAATCCAATATTAATCAGTTTCATCTTTTCCTCCCGGGGGCTGCCCTATTCCAAATTCTGAATCTGCTCGCGGATTTTCTCAATCTCCGCCTTGATTTCCACTACAATTTTTGCCACCTGCAAATCCTGTGCCTTAGAGCCAATGGTATTGGTCTCCCGGTTGATTTCCTGTACCAGGAAATCCAGCTTGCGGCCCACTGGCTCGGACTGCTGCAAAATACCCCGGAACTGGGCCAGGTGGCTGCGCAGCCGCACCGTTTCCTCATCTACAGCGATCCTCTCGGCGAAAATGGCCGCCTCAGTGAGGATGCGCTGCTCATCGACCCGGCTGTCCGCCAGGACTTCCGCCATTTTATCATACAGCCGTTTGCGGTAATTTTCCACTGTTTGAGGAGCCAGCTGTTCAACCTGTCCCACATAGGCCTCGATGGTGTCCAGCCGTCCCTCTACATCCGCTTTCAGGCGAGCGCCCTCGGTCTGGCGCATAGCCACAAATTTGGCCACCGCCTGGTCCACAACCTGCCGCACCGCCTCCCATACGGCGTCCTCATCCTCGCTGGTTTTATGCACCGCGAAAATATCGGAAAAACGGCTGATAGAAGTCAGGGTCAGGTCATCCTTAAGGCCGGTAGCCTGCCCCAGCTGCCGCAGGGCATCAATATATCCCTGGGCCAGGGCCTGATTGATCTCCACATCGGCGCCGGTTCCCTCCACCGTCACCATGGTCACGCCCACTTCTACCTTGCCTCGGGAAATGGAGCTCTGCAAATAGCTTTTCAGCTTGTCCTCCAGATATCCATAGGCTCTGGGTACTCTGGCGGAAAACTCAAAATAGCGGTGATTGACCGATTTGATTTCTACCGTAATATCTCTGCCATCCACCGTTTGCTGCGCCCGGCCAAAACCGGTCATGCTTCTGGTCATATCTGTATCCTCCGTCCTGCCTGGAGCAGAACTTTTCCTTTTGTTTTCTTCGATTTTCGCCCATTCTCTCATAGTTAGGCTATTCTACTATAATACTATCCATCCCATGGTTTGTCAAATAAATGGAAGGAAAATTTGCCCTTCCAAAATTGCAAGGTCCTTCCGCTGTTTTCCCTGAAAATCCAGAGAAGAAAAGCCGGATATCCTAAAAAGATATCCGGCTTTTTGTGGAGCGGTTGCACTGTTTTGCCAGTCACCGATCCAGTCTCTGATGGACAGCTTGTACAATACGGTTCAGTCCTTCCCGAAGGGTAGAGCGGGGACAGCCCATATTGATGCGGATAAAACCCTCTCCCCCTTTACCCAGGGGCGCACCCATGCAGACCAGCACATGGGCTTCTTGCTCAAAGAATCGTTCCAACTCCTGGTCATCCATGCCCAGCGCCCGGCAATCAATCCAGGCAAAGTAGGTAGAATCCGGCTGGGAGACATGGAGCATAGGCAACTCTCTGGCCAATGTCTCCCGCAGCTCCCGGTGGCTTTCCTGTACATATTCCATCAGCTGGGCAATCCAGTCATCGCACTGATTGAAAGCGGCTGTGGTGGTGGCCAGTCCGATCAGGTTCATACCATAGTTCAAATCCAGCTTACGCAGGGAGTTGTTGTACAGTTCCAGCAGCCTGGGACTCTCGGTGACCACAAAGGAGTGGCGCAGCCCGGTGGTGTTGTAGCTTTTGCTGGTGGAATACATGGTGATGGTATTCTGAGAAACCTCTGGAGAGATGGCAGCAATAGGTAGGTAGTTATGTCCCGGATAGATAAGGCCGCAATAGACGTCATCTGAAAGGATGGGCACCTCGTGGCGCAGGCAGATCTCCGCCAACCGGGTCAGCTCCTCCCGGTTCCAGGCCCGCCCCACCGGGTTGTGAGGGTTGCACAGCCAAAACAGCTTGGTTTTTTCAGTAAAGCAGCTCTCCAGCTGGTCAAAATCCATGGTGTAGCTCTCCCCCACCTGGCGCAGAGGATTGACCACCGGCACCCGTCCATTGTCTACCACCATTTGATTAAAGCAAAAATGTACCGGCGTTTGGAAAATGATCTCATCCCCCGGCTGGGTGAGGGAATCCAGCACACACCAGGCGGAAGTATAGATGCCTACGTTGGTGGAAACACAGTCTCTGGCCTGGATCTGCCAACCGCCAATCCGGCTAAGCCAGTTTTCAATAGCCCGGTAGTAGCTGTCCTGAATTTCCGGATAGCCCAGATGTCCCAGGTCGGCCACCCGATGGATAGCGTCCAAAATGGGCTGCGCAGACTGGAAGTCCATATCCGCGGTGCCGAAACAGAGCAGAGTTGGGTCCTGGGTCCGGGCAATTTCCATCTCCCACTTTTTAGTGCTGCGCCCCGTCATATCTACAGGGCCATCAAAGATGCTGTACATTTTTCCTTCCTCCTTATTATGCAAAGAACCAGCCAACCTTCCTATCGATCCAGAACTCAAAGGACTGGACGGCCTGTTCCTGGTTGGCCGACATAGGAAGGTGGCTGGCACCTTTAATTTACTCTAAGATTCAGTCTAGCACAGATAAATCAGCGTGTCAACAAAGCTTTTAAGTCTCAGAGGCCCTGTGCGCCACACCTGGTGGAGCTAAAAAAGCTGGCGATACCGGCCGGCTGGCCAATGTGGTATCCCATATCCGTCAGCGCCTGCTCCATATCCGCCTGACTGCCCGAGGGAATTTGATAGGTCGTACATCCCAACTGCAATCCGTAATCCAGAGCGGCCCGCAGCAGGCCGTCCAGCACATTCCTGTCAGGTGTCTTGATAAAACGCACGCGGGTGAGCGTAATGGTTTCTCCCACCTGGTCGAACCCCACAGCCGCTACAGGGCTGGGGCCCTCCTGGGCCAGGTAAGCGAAGGCACAGGCACCTTCGCCAGGCAGCAAGGCGTCAATCCACTGCTGGTCGTCCAGCCGCTTGAGCATCAGCACCTCTTACCGCTCCCTTCCCGTTCTGCGCACCGGCGCTTTTCTGCCTCTGTCCTTCGGGTGAGGAGCTTCCTGGGCCTGTTGGCGCTGCTCCTCCTGCTGGGCTGCCCGGCTGGCTTTGCCCACCGCGTTGCGCAAGGCGGTAACCTCAGCGGGCTTTAACTCCCGATACTCTCCAGGAGCCAGCATTCCCAGACGCTGGGGACCGATGGCGGTACGTTTGAGCCGGGCCACCTCCAGCCCCACACCCTCACACATCTTACGGATCTGCCGGTTGCGGCCCTCATAAATGGTCATCTGCAATACCACCCGGCCTGGCTGTTTTTCCAAAACATGAACCTGGGCGGGCAGGGTCAGCTTGCCGTCGATCTCCACCCCTGTGGAGAGGTGAATCAGCTGATCCTCGGTGATGTCCGGACGCACCGTCACCCGGTAGGTCTTGGGCACATGGCTGCTGGGATGCATCATGGCGTTGGCAAAGTTGCCGTCGTTGGTCAGCAGCAAAAGCCCCTCGCTGTCCTTATCCAGACGGCCCACTGGATACACCTTAGCTGGGGCATCTTCCACCAACTGGGCCACACAGCGCCGGCCCAGCTCATCCGACAGGGTGGTTACATAGCCTCTGGGCTTATACAACATCAGATAGACATTCTGTTTTTTCCGCTGCAATGCCACCCGTTCCCCATCGATGGCAATTACATCTCTCGCCGGGTTCACCGGATGACCCAGCCGTGCCGGACGGCCATTGACGGTAATTCTGCCGGCGGCGATGTATTCTTCCGCCTTGCGGCGAGAAAGGATGCCGTTGTCTGAAAGCACCTTTTGAATTCGAATCCCTTTATTTTCCATACAATCCTCCCACCCCAAAGCGGGGTTTGCGTCTTATTGTTCCATCCAGCCCCGCAGCCGGGCCAGAATATTCCACCAGGGGATCTGCTCTGGCTCCTCAGCCACAGAGTACCCAGCCACCAGAGGGCTCTCATAGACCAGCTCCTCCTGATGGTAGAGTTTTACAGTTCCTATTATACTGTCTTTTTTCACTGGTGCATAGAGAAAATGAGGGGTTTCCACCAAAACCCGCAAATTTTTCTGCTCCCCCGATTTGAGGGCGGCAATAGGCTCCTGGGGCAATACTCCAGTCACCACTTCCAGCTCTCCCCCTGTCACCGGCACCAGAATATCCCCCACCTGATCCCCCACCTGTGTGGCGGTCAGCTGGTCAAAATAATATTCATACAGCCGCTGATGGGTGTTAAAATCGTCGGAAGCGTTTAAAGTCACCACAATCAAGGTCACCCCATTTTTCTCAGCCGCCGACACCAGACACCGCCCAGCGTCATCAGTAAACCCGGTCTTTACCCCAATGGCGTAGGGATACCGCTCCAACAATTTGTTGTGGTTGCGCAGCCATCGCTTGTAAGGGGGATTGCCATATTCCAGGCTCATAGTCTGCTGGGAGCAGATCTCCCGGAACCGGGGGTTTTCCAGGGCCTCCCGGGTCAGCAGAGCCATGTCATAGGCGGTTGTGTAATGTCCCGGAGCATCCAATCCAGAGGGAGTGACAAAATGGGATTGGGTCATTCCAATTTCCGCCGCCCGCTCATTCATCAGCTGGGCAAAAGCCTCTTGGGAGCCGGCGATCCGCACCGCTGCCGCGTTGGCGGCGTCATTACCTGAGGGAAGCAGCATCCCAATGGCCAGAGTTCCCAAACTGGCCTGATCCCCCACCTGCAAGCCCATAGAAGAACCCTCCACCTGGATGGCGGTGCTGTCCACCGTAAAATAGGTATCCTGATCGGGCTGTTCCAAGGTGATAAGGGCGGTCAGGATTTTTGTGGTACTGGCCATGGCCAGCTGTTCCTGGGCGCCCTGGGCAAACAAAACCCTGCCGCTGACCGCCTCCATGACCACTCCCCCTTTTCCATCCACCTGAGGGGCTCCCCCGTCTACCGCCTTTACAGAAAAGGGCGCCGCCACAGGCAATACCAACAGCAGCGCCAACAAAGCCATTATTTTTTTACCCATAAAGAAACCACCTGCCTATGTAGATAACCTATGCAGGCGGTTTTCAAAATAATACAGGATCAAAGGCTGTGCCCGTCCTTTTTGAGGAAGTGACACAGCCGTAACACAACAATTCTCTCCGGCTTTCTATCCAATCACTGGTTCTGTTTTGCCGGCATCTTCTGAGGCGCCTTTTTCCCCTTTGGAAAATAGCCCACTGATTTTGTCCACCATCTCCGGCACCAGATTGACTACCCGGTCGGCAGTATTGTTGTTGGAAGCCAATTGGAGCAGCTGAACCGATCCAGCCCGCACCACCAGGAACGCCAGAGGCTGAATGGTTACCCCGCCCCCGCTGCCGCCGCCGAACAGCTCACTGGGCTGTTTGGAGGAGGGGAAATCGGTACCCCCTGAGGCGAAACCAAAGGTCACCTTGGAAACGGGAATAATGGTTGTGCCGTCCGGTGTCTGGATAGGGTCGCCAATGACAGTGTTCACGTCCACCAGCTGTCTTAAATTTTGCATAGAGGAATCCATCAGTCCATTAATGGGATGTTGATTCATACTTTACACCACCTTGTGTTTGGTTGTCCTTATGTTGTATCAGTGAGATGAAAAAGACCGCCGCCATCCGAATGGCCATAACCAGGGCAATCAAAGGCCGCAGCCTGATTTTACAGCGAAAATCAATTTGGGTCTCGGTGCCGGTAAAGTCGGGCCGGATGACAATATCCGGGTCTTTCAGGGTAAACAGATGCTGTAATGTGGCATAGACGCCACCGATCCAGCCATTGTACCGGCCGCAGTTGATAGCGGTGACAGCCGCGTCCTCCCCCGCTACCAGAATGCGCAGATGCAAATCGTAAAAAACAATATGCCGGCACAGCTTGCCCACCAGCGGCAGCAGCTTGGACCCAACGTCCAAAACCAGGGATACCATCTGGGGAAAGCTCATTTTTTCCCCTTTGGCCACCTTTTTCTTCTTTTTAGCAGGCTGAGGGGCTGCTGTCTCCTCTTCTTCTGGCTGGGCTTCCTCCTCTTCAGGGAGGGGATAAAGCTTCCAGCGGAAAAACAGCCAGGAAAGCTCCGCCTGGGCCTCCTGCCGAAAGGAGACATGAGCCACGACCGGGATCAGCAAAAGGATCAGCAGCAGACCCAGCAAGCCCAGCAAAATCCACCAACCCACAGCTTCACCCGCCTTTCTGTCACACTCTGTTATTCCTCAAAGCCAATCTGTCCCTCTAGAACATCCTCGGGCAAGGGCTGTGGCTCCGACGGATCGTCCGGCGCCACCTGAGGCAGCTCCTTTAAATCCGAGAGTCCAAAACACCGCAGGAAATTGACGGTGGTCCCGTAGGAGATAGGGCGTCCCGGCAATTCCAGCCGGCCAGCCTCCTCCACCAATCCCTTTTCCACCAGGGAATTGACTACTCCACTGCTGTCCACGCCACGCACCTGTTCTATAAATGCCCGGGTTACAGGCTGGTTATACGCAATAATGGCTAAAACTTCCATAGCAGCCTGGGAAAGAGGGATATTTCGCTTGATTTCCAAGGCTGCCCGGATGACACCGCCATATTTGACCTGTGTGGTCAGCTGATATCGTCCATCCAATTCCAGCAGAAGAAAGGGGCCCTCCCCCTCCAACCGGTCCTTGAGTGCTTCCAGCAGACGAATGGTGGTGTCCACATCCATTCCAATGGCCAGAGCGATCCGCTCCGCCTCTATGGGCTCCCCTGAGGCAAACAGGATCGCCAAAATCTGATTCTGCGCTTCACTAATCAAAGTTTCACCTCATACGCCTTCCTAAAAAGAAAAGCTCTTTTCCGTCCTCGCTTACCGCTACCCGTTTGCCCTTCACCAATTCCAGCAATGCCAGAAAGGTGGCAACCAGTTCTGAACGCTCCTGGCTTTCAGCAAACAGGCTGTCAAATTCCAATACGGGAGAGCGGTAAAATCGCTTGAGAAGATACATAATCCGGGCATTGACCGACACTACCCGCCGGCTGACAATGCCACTGAACGCGGAAACCGGAGGAGGCATCCTCTTCTGTCCCCGTCCCATGGCCGCAGCATAAGCGGCAAACAGTTCCCCAGGGCTGTGGATACACCGATAGGTCATATCCCGCTCCAGAGGCATGGGCTCCCGCACAAAGAGATCCCCCATCCGGTTATTGGCAGCCAGTAAACCAGCTGCCTGCTTACAGGCCTGGTACTCCAACAGCTGTCCCGTCAACTGCTGTTTGAGAGCCGTTTCTTCCTCCTCGTGGCGAGGCAGAAGCATCACCGTCTTAATATGTACCAGCCGGGCAGCCATCTCTAAGAACTCGCTGGCCACCTCCATATCCTGCTCCCGCATCTCGTCGATGGTCAGCAGATACTGTTCCAGCAGCTTGGAGATCTCAATATCGTAAATATTCAGCTTATGCCGGGCAATCAGCTGTAAAATCAGGTCCAGCGGCCCCTCTATCTCATTGACCTGAAAGGTAAACTTCTCCAGAACCGCCGCCTCCTTCTTCACATACTAACCCAAAAAGAAAGTCAACAAATCAAAAAAGCTGAGTACTCCATTGGTCAAAAATTCAATGGGTCTGGTAACCACATCGGTAAAAACAAGAAAAACCATAATCAGAAGCCCCATGGAGCGGGTTTCTCCACCCATGAACTCCCAATACATCTCCTCTTTCATAAAGGGGCCCAGGATCTTCCATCCCTCCAAAGGCGCCAAAGGAATCAAGTTCAGCAAGAAAGTACTGATATTGCAAATCATCATGGAAGAGAGCAGCTGGGTAAATACAAAGAGGAAGTTGGTAAACTGTCCCGAAGAACCAGGCAACAGCATCAGCCCAAACTTATAAAGAATCATACAGACAAGAGCCAGGGCCAAATGGGAAAACAGTCCTACCGAAAGGGCCAGTGGAATATCCCGTTTGGGATTTTTTAAATTGTGCCGGTTAATAGGCACCGGTTTAATCCAACCCATACCGGTAATCATAAATACAATGGAACCAATAGGGTCCAGATGGGAGGGAAAGTTTATATCCAAACGCCCATTGTAACGGGGAGTGGGATCCCCCAACTTTCCAGCCATCCATGCCTGCAAATAGGCGTGGAGAGGCAATGCGGTCAGCAGGCTGAAAGCCCGGGCTACCAAAATTAGAATCATGCCATTCATATCAGACGAGAGCAGCTCGTTCATATGGTTCTCCTCTTCCTCTTCAAGTCCATCGAAGATAGAATGAAATTGGCCGCAGCGGGTGGGAAAATCCACCATTTGCGCGCCTACAATTTTATATTATACCGGCATTCCTTATAAAAAACAAGGGCAGCGCAAATCCCCCAGGGGATTTTCAAACTTTTTGTAAATTCTCCCCGGACTTTTTTGAAAAAACTCTTGCTTTTATCACTCTTTTCTGATAGAATACCAATGTTGACTTTCCCAATTTAAGCCCAAGGAGGTGCAGACACATGGCTAAATGCGATATCTGCGGTAAGGGTGTCACTTTCGGAATTAAGGTTTCTCATTCCCACAGAAGATCCAACAGAACCTGGAAACCCAATGTTAAGCGCGTGAAGGCGATTGTTGATGGTACACCTCAACATATCCACGTTTGTTCTCGTTGCTTGCGTTCCAATAAAGTAACACGCGCTGTTTAATCTGGCAGTTATCAAAGGAGTTGTCCTAAAGGACAACTCCTTTCTTGTTTTTCCCCGCCTCTGTTTCAATGCCCCGCTTCCATGGAAGCGGGGCATTTTTCATGTGAAATTAAATTCTCTGTTTTTCTTCCAACCGGAGCACTGTATCATCCACCTTTTTAATCCGGTAAAATACCATACTGGTCAGGTAGCGGGTAGTCTGATCCAGCACAATGGCGCCCCAAATCCACAGAATGTCCCAGTGAAGTACCCAACCGATCAAAATACAGAGGGGTACCCGGATCAGCCAGATGCCGATAAAACAGATCACCATGGGTACATTCTTATATCCTGCGGAACGAACAACCCCATGATAAATCTTAGCCACATTCTGGGGAAGCTGGGCAAAACCCATAAAGAAAACATACCAGAAGCCAATGGCCCGGACCTCCGGGCTGCTGGTCAAGAGATACATAAAAGGTTTGGCGCAGACCAAAAGGGCCACACCAGAAAAGAGGCTAAATCCAGTGGCGATTTTAACCATCTGCTTACGGTAGGCCCGGAACAACTGGTCATCCCGCTTTCCGATGGCGGTGGCCGACAGGGTGGTAGCCGCCGTCACAAAGCCTAAAGCTGGCATCTCAGCTATGCTCTCCGCCTGCAAACCCATCTGGTAAGCGGCAAAGTACACACTGCCATAGGAGAGAATGATCTTGCTGATTAAAACCGCGGAAAACTGCCAGAGCAAGTTTTCCACACTGGCCGGCACCCCGGTGGTATAGATTTCCCACACCCCTTTTGGGTCCAAATGCCCCCAGGAGTACTCGGCACCCACCGAGGCCAAAAAGCCCCTCTTGGGAGAAAACAGCAGCACCAGGCCCGCTATGGCTCCCGCCATCTGGGACAGCAGGGTAGCCAAAGCCGCTCCCATCAGCCCCAGCTTGGGACAACCGAAAGCTCCAAAAATAAACAAATACCCCACCACAATGTTGACAAGGTTGATAAATCCCGCGATCATCATGGGGGTCTTGGTATTTCCATGGCCGTTAAAAGTAGCGGTGGTCATGCAGCAAATGGCGGAAAAGGGGAAACTCCAGGCGGCAATGCCTAAAAAATCAGCGCTTTTGATAATCAGATCGGTTTCTGCTGTCATAAAGCCAGCGATCCAGCTGCGGGTCAGAAACACCCCCGCTGAAAACAATAACCCCAAAGGTACCGCCGTCATAAAGGCCTGCTGCACCAGATGTTTACACCGGCTGGCTCGGCCTTCTCCAAAGCTGAGAGCAATCACTACAGTGGCGCCCATGGCAATTCCCTTGAAAAATGCCCAGTTGATGTTATAAACCCGCATACCTATGCCCTGGGCTGAAATATCCACCGGCAGCAGTCGCCCAATCATGGCCGTAGTGACAAGGCCAGCCAGCATTTGCAGAATGTTTTCCAAAACCACCGGGATCATCAGACGGAAAATATCCCTGGAAATCGCTTTCTGATCCACCATTTCCCTTAACCTCCCATCGCTTTTAATCCAGCACCTCTCTGCCATTATATTGCTTTTACTGAGCAAAGTAAAGAACGAAAATCGCCCTTGTATTTTGTATAAATTTTCTAAAAATGCTATATTTTTTTATAAAATTTCGGCCATTCACATCATTATAACTTGTAAAAGCGCCCAGGGCATGATATACTGACAAAACCCCAACATCAATCACTGTCGACTATGAAATCAGGAGGTCAGCCGATGGAATTTATCTTTCAAACTGTTTACGACCAAAAAGCACTGACCGCTATGGCCAAGGCCCTGCGCAAAACGGTCCGTAAAAAACACAGCCGCCGTTCCCAT
>CALXEL010000075.1 GCA_944387315.1 uncultured Clostridia bacterium | reverse complement strand
CATTGATGTCGTGGGTAATAAAAATAATGGTCTTGTTCATCTTCCGCTGGATGGAAAGGAGTTCAAACTGCATATCCCGGCGGACCAGCGGGTCCAGGGCAGAAAAGGGCTCATCCATCAGCAGGATATCTGGGTCGCTGGCCAGGGCCCGGGCAATGCCCACCCTCTGGCGCATACCCCCTGAGAGGTTGTCGATACTTTTCTGCTCCCAGCCGGAGAGCCCCACCATTTGGATCATCTCCAGGGCCTTTTTCTGCCGTTCCTCTTTGGGGACACCCCGCACCTCCAAACCATAGGCTACATTGTCCAGCACATTGCGGTGGGACATGAGCCCAAAGCTTTGAAACACCATGGAAATGTGGTTGCGCCGGTAGTCCAACAGCTCTTTTTTATTGAAAGAGCCGATATCCTTCCCCTCAAACAGCACCTTGCCGGAGGTGGGCCGGTGGAGCAGGTTGAGGCACCGCACCACAGTGGATTTTCCCGAGCCGGAGAGGCCAATCAGCACAAAAATGCTGCCCCGTTCCACCTGGAAGGAAACCTGGTTCACAGCTACGGTGACACCTGTCTCCTCCGCTACCCGGGCTTTGTCTGCCCCTTCCTCCAACAGCTTTTGGGCAGCGCCCTTATTCAGTCCATAGAGTTTGGAAATATTCTCAACACTTAAAATAATATCACTCATTGCGCTGCACCCACACTTTTCTCTTTGGTCTTTTTCATGGTTTCAGACTGTTTGGCCAGCCCCTGGGTCAGACGGTCCAGAATAATGGCCACAATGACAATGGCAACACCAGGCAACAATGCCTTGCCCATGGCTACCTGATTGGTGGCCACCAGAATTTCCATGCCCAAGCCATTGGCGCCAATAAGGGCACAGGTAACCACCATGGACATGGCCATCATAATGGTCTGGTTGACCCCTGTCATAATGGTGGGGATGGCCTGGGGAATCTGCACCTTAATCAGTGCCTGCATAGTGGTGGAACCAAAAGCAGTGGCGGCTTCCACTACCTCTTTGTCCACATGGCTGATCCCATGGCTGGTCATCCGAATAATGGGAACAATAGCATAAATGGTAGTGGCCATCACCGCGGGCGTTTTGCCCACACTGAAGAGCATGACACAGGGTACCAGGTAGACGAAGGTGGGCATGGTCTGCATCAAATCCAATATGGGACGAATGACATTTTCCGCCCGTTTGTTCATGGCAATCAGCACCCCTATGGGGAAACCCAAAACCAATGAAATAGCCACCGCCGCGATGACAATACTCAAAGTCTGCATCATCTGGGTCCAGAGGCCGAAACAGCCCACCAAAAACAGCATAGCACCGTAGAGCAGTCCCACCCGCTTTTTCCCGCTGACCTTCCAGCCGGCCACCATCACCAGCAGGATCAGCAGCCACCAAGGGATGGCATTGAGAAAACTTTCAATGCCATTGATGGCGCCAATGGTGGTCTCTTTGATAGCGGTAAACAGTTCCCGGTGGTTGCGGGCCAACTGGTTGACCCAATCATCAATGGCAGAGCCGGCACCAAACTGCCATTGTTCCGGAAAAGAAAAGAGATAATCTTTCATAAAAATTGCTCCATTTCTTCTAAATTCCTTAGGATAAAGGGACTACCTGGAGTTCCGCCCTCCGGGGGCGTCCTATAGGTAGCCATGGCGCAGACGCGCCAGTTTATCTGTTATGTATTCTGCAGTGCGTCCCGTACCCGCTGAGCACGCTCTGCAGGCAGCCACTGATCCAGAAGATAGTCATACTCGGTCAGAACCCAAATGGCGGCCTCTTCATGGGTGCATTTGGTTTCATCAATATAGGCCAGGGCTTTGCTGACAATCTCACTGCCTGTTTGATACTTTTCAAAGAACTCCACCAAATCCGGGGCTTTCTCCTTAAAATATTTGTTGCAGACGATCATAACCTCCTGATCGGGGATCTCACACCCGCCCTGCTCATACAGCTCAGGGTCATAGGGTTCATCCTCCAGCTTGATCAGATCCAGCTTGCCGCTGACCCAGGTGGGCTCATAACAGTATCCCACCCAGGGTTCACCCAGGTTGTAAGCCGATACCAGAGAGGCAAACAAGGTAGATTCACTGCCCATTCTAAAGTACTCATAGTACTCATCCAACCCATAATAGAGATACTTGTTGTAACAGATAGTGTCAATCATCCAACCTGGGACAGCTCCATAAATTCTGGCTCGTCCGGGCTGTTCCTCATCAGGGAATAGTTCCGGATAGTTGAGCAGATCCCGCACATGCCTTAGATCTGGAGCCATGGGTTCAATTCCCCGTTCCGGGTCCCCTTCTACCACATAGCGGGGCACATAGAAGCCCTGAGAACTGTCCGGTACCAGAACCCCCAGGGGGATCACATCCCCATTGGCCACATCTTCCGGATAGGTGGCCACGTTGTCGGTCCAGCTGTCAATATCCAGGTCAATATCCCCCTGAATGAGAGCTTGCCAGTTCATGGTGGAAGAACCAGTGGAAGTTACCAGCTCATAGCCGTCGTAGCCGTTTTCCACAATAAATTTGGCGATCTGGTTATGAAGCGCCTGAGAATCAAAGGCGTTGTCGGTTACGGTGATGGTGACAACCTCTCCCTCGGAGCTGCCGGAACTGCTGCAGCCTGTAAAAACAAGAGTGGCAGCCAATAGTACAGCCACCAAAGACCATATCTTTTTCATTGTATTTCCTCCTTTAAGCAAAGAGCTAACCTGTGAAAAGCGCCTCTTCACCCAAATGGTTTTTCCAAGAAAGCTCCCTTATTTTGGTTGAATTCTTCAATGTCAACCGACAATCTCATTTTATATATCAAGTTGCCGGTTGTCAAGTAAAAAAATGTCATCCTATAAAAATTCTCTGTTTGTTCACAATTGACCAGCTACCCTATCTTTTACAGCATAACACAAGCCTTAGGCAAAAAATGTATTTTTATCAGCCCACTCAGCCCCATAACCCGGTAGTTTTCTCCCTTTAGACAAAAAAATAAAAGCCTCCCAGCCGAGGCTTTTTATTTTTTCTTGGACTTTCCTCCAACCCCCAACCAGCAAACCCCAAAAAGCAGCAGGAACCCAACAAAATACACTGGTGGCATGGTAATGCTGTTGGACCAAAAAAGCAAGGTGGTGGACAGAGGGATGGTGGGCAGGAAAAACATCTGGGAGGCGAACCCCACCACATTGAACCAATAGGCATTTCGGACCCATTCCTGATAAAACACCAACGCCAGGCTGACCAGCGAGGGCAGACAGAGCCAAAACACCACAGAGGCGGTTCTGCCCCCCTTAGGAGCGGCCATCCGGCTCAGCACAAACCAGCCGGTCCAAAACAGAAGGGAATAGAGAATCATAAAAGTCCCAGAGGCGACCTGCAGGCGCAGTATCAGCCAGTTGCCCAGGTAACCTACGGCCATGGGATAAAATCCCAACAAAAACAGCCTTCCTTTTTTCATGGCATCGCCTCCTTTTTGCTGGTTTCTTCCCTTTTATTTTATCAAATCCCACAAAAAAAGAAAAGGGTCCCCGGTGGGAACCCTTTATTTTCCATCCTTAGCTAAAGCAGTTTCGACGCGGCTCAAATCCGCTGGGAAAACCTCCCTGCCCAACTGGCGCAGCTTTTGAGCCAGTTCCAGATTGCCTCGGGTGATCTCACAGTCGGGAAAATCCGCCAGAGCAATACATCGATACTCCAAAGCCAGATCCAAAGCTTCCTGTTGTTTTGCACAGTCAATAGGAGTATAAGATGGCACTGTCACTACCTGCCCGCCCATGGAGCGAACCATCCGGCAGAGAAAGTCATTTTCGTGAAGCACACCGGCTCCTACCCCCACCCCCTGATTGGCCAATGTCCGCATCAAAGAAACCGACCGGGCATCACTGCCAATTAAAAAGAAATCCTTTTGGCAGGAGGCGCAGAATTCTACTGAACCGATGTGGAGATCCAGCTGATTGGGTTTCAGCCCATAGAGCTGACTGATCTCTCCTCCCTCCACCAGTTCCTGGGTGGGACCCCAGCGGGGGATTTCCCCATCCCGTACCAGAATCAGATAGTCGCTGCACTTGGCAGCCAGTTCCGGCTCATGGAGGGTACAGACCACTGTTTTCCCCTCTTGGGTACAGAGCTTTTTCAGGGTGGAGAGTACTTCCAGCTTGTATTTGATGTCCAGATGGCTGGTAGGCTCGTCCAGAATAAAGACATGGGGGTCCTGGGCCAGACCCCGGGCAATGAGGACCTTTTGCTTTTCCCCCTCACTGATCTGATGAAACAGCTTATCTTTCAGGTAGAGGGCCGAACATTTTTCCAGGCAGTCCAGCACAAATTTTTTGTCTTCGTTGGTGAGCACTCCAAAAAAGCCGGTGTGGGGAGCCCGCCCCATAGCGGCTACCTCAAAACAGGTGGTATTTTCCAGCTGGACCCGCTCGGTGAGCACCACCGACATCTCCCGGGCCAACTGGGCGGAGGTAAACTGAGTCAGATCCCTGCCGTCAATTTCCACCACACCCCCCAAAGCAGGCAGCAGGTGGGCCAAAGTTTTGAGCAAGGTGGTCTTGCCTGAGCCATTGGGCCCCAGAATACAGGTGAAGCGGCCTTTCATCAGCTGGATATTCACATTGTTTAGGACCGGATGGCCGCCGTAACCGACAGCCAGATTCCGCAGCACTACCTGACTCATACACTCACCTTATTCTTTTTCACAAGCAAAAACAGTACAATGGGCACCCCTACAAAGGAGGTGATGGTACCCACAGCCAACTCACTGGGGGAAGCTACTGTACGGGCAATCAGATCACATACCAGCCCAAAGACCCCTCCTGTCAAAATGACAGCCGGAACCAAAAACCTGGCGTCCTCGGTACGCAGCAACAGACGGCAGATATGGGGCACACTCATTCCAATAAAGGCCACCGGCCCGGCAAAAGCGGTCACTACACCGGTTAAAACGCCGGAAAACAGAATCATCAGCATCCGCAGCCGGCGGGTATTGACCCCCATGGTCCGGGCATAGGATTCTCCCAGCATCAAGCTGTTTAGACTCTTGGTAAGCAAAAAGGACAGAACAAAAATGACAGCACACACAACAACCAGCACCTGAATCTGGGACCAGGTCATAAGGCCAAAGGAACCCATGCCCCAGCGGGTAAAATCGGCGATGGCATTATCGTCAGAAAAGGCCACCAACAGATTCACCATAGCGGAACACAGATAGCCCAGCATGGTACCTACAATCAGCAGGGTCACCACACTGTGCATCCGCATGGCGAACAGCAGTACAATCACCATCACCGCCAAAGCGCCCGCCAAGGACCCCAAAAACAAAAACCATGGGTTGGTGGTGCTAAAACCAAAGGTAAGCCCCCCCAGCATTACCAGGCCCACAAAGAGCCTGGCGCCGGAGGAAATACCCAGCACATAGGGATCGGCGATGGGATTCTGAAAGAGAATCTGCAGCAGCAGACCGGACAGAGCCAGGGCCCCGCCCCCAAAGATGCTGGCGATCACTCTGGTCAGCCGCATATTGGTGACAATAATATACTCGGTACTGCCCACAGCGTCCTTAGAAAAAAGCGCTTCTACCACCTTGTCGGGCGGAATATAAACCGAACCGATTCCAATGGCCAGAACAGAGGAAACCGCCAAAAGGACAGCCGCCAAAATCAATACCAAAGCGATGCGATTGATGTGGTGTTGGTTTTCCATAATTTAGTCTACCTTAAATTTCATAATTTTTCCGGAGTTTTCCAGATCGCTGAAGGTGTCGGGATAGAGGGCGATAGCCAGGGATTCCATAATGGAGCGGACAT
>CALXEL010000074.1 GCA_944387315.1 uncultured Clostridia bacterium | reverse complement strand
CTAGCGTGACAGGCTAGCGTTCTAACCAACTGAACTACCGGGCCATATTTTGGTGGGAACAACAGGGCTCGAACCTGTGACCCTCTGCTTGTAAGGCAGATGCTCTCCCAGCTGAGCTATGCTCCCATTTCTTTGTTGCCTCTGGGACTCTCTCGGCGACGAATGTTATTATACTATATCCATTCATGGTTTGTCAATATAAAAAAGTAAAAATATTACTATAGTTATTGCTATGCCGTTTTTTGCGTTGCTTTGTATCAAAGTTTATGGAAGAGCTTTATACAGAATCTCTTTAACATACATGAGTGTTTTTTTCAAATACTAAAATAGAGGGAGGTATAAAAATGTATCAGGACACCCAATTGTTAAACTCTATTTATAAAAGCGCTCAAACTGGGGTACAATCCATTGACTCACTGCTTTCAAAAGTTCATGATGAGCCTTTAAAAGCGGAGTTATCCCGCCAACGGAACGATTATCTCTATTATGCCCAACGAGCTAAAGAGCAACTACAAAAATCTCACAAAAAGCCCAAGGAAAGCTATACCAGTAAAATTACGATTCCCTTGGGAATTACTATGAACACTATAATGGATCAATCCTCTTCTCATATTGCTGAAATGATGATTAACGGTAATACCATGGGCATTATTGAGATGACCAAAGAATTACAATCTCAGACCCAGGAAGGTACTGCCCAATCTTTGGGCAAATCCCTGCTGGCATGTGAACAAAAAAATATCAAAAAGCTAAAACCCTTTTTAAAAAAGGAGGAAGAATAAATGGAAAAGAAACGTATTGTTCGAGGAAATACTTCTACTGCCCAGGATTTGGGACCGCAGATCACTGGTAGCTACCTGACACAGGCAATTAGCGCCAAAGATGCCTTGGGAAAAGGCAATGTACCCTATGCCGATGAAGAGGATGTCATCGCTGCCAAAGACTTTGTAGACGAGAACCACAAATAATTATTAAAAAACGGCACTGGGGTTGCCCCAGTGCCATTTTTTGCATTTTATTTATTCGGTGGGCCGCAGCTATGAAACAGTCACATAGGGCAAAAGTTTTTCCAATGTCTTTTCACCAATCCGCTCCACGTCGGTCAGCTGATACACCGAAGTAAATCCACCAATGGACTCCCGATATTCAATAATTCGCCTGGCTGTTACCTCCCCTACTCCAGGCAGCGTGTCAAGCTGCGCCATAGTAGCTGTGTTAAGATTGATAACCTGAGAGGTCTCAACTTGATCGCTCAGAATCCACGATTCATCTTGTGAAGCGGGTTGATCGATGAAAAAGGTGGGCAGTGGAAAGCCAGGTACTTCCAGAAAAATGACAGCTACCAGAATCACTGAAAGAGCTACCGCTGACGCCATAAGAAGTTGTAGCTTTTTGGAGTCGTCCATTTTTCTTCCCCCTTTTCAAAGTTTAATTACTGGTAACGAGCTTCCAGACGCTCAATCAGGTCAGCCAGCGCACCTTCCTCGCAGCTGCAAAGCACTTCATCCACCACAGCTTTGATATCTTCAGGAGCTCCCGCCACACAGGCGGAATGTCCAGCGGTCTGTAGCATTTCCAGGTCGTTGTAGTAATCACCAACCGCGACGGTTTGATTGATATCCAGGCCATACATATCACAGATGGCCCGGATTGCAGCCCCTTTGGAGGTACCAAAGGGCATCATCTCTATAAAATATGTATCTGAGGAAGTAAACGAAATGCCTGGCAGGTTCAGGTCTTTCATTTCCTGTAAAATCCGCTGGCAATCCTCATCTTTGGTATTGAAAAGCAGTTTGAACCAGTTGCCCTCAATTTCATGAACAAAAAGCGGGTTGTGAATCAGTTTACGCATTTTCATGCGGCCTACTGCCATAGCAGGATCAGAAACATAGTAATAACCAGTATCAGCTACAACGGCCATATCAATTTCTGGATACTTTTCTAGGAACATCTGGGCGTATTGGCGGGCTTCAGCAGGCAAAAATTTAGTGTAAAGGTATTTGCCTTGTTGGACATCATACACTCCACCACCATTGACACACAGGCAGGGAGCGTTAATAGGAAGCTGGTCAAAGAAAATTTGCGCTGTAATAGCTGAGCGTCCAGTTGCCAGAGCAAACTTCCCCCCTTTTTTCACAAACCGCTGGATGGCCTCTAAATTCCGCTGGGGAATGCCGGTTTTAGCACTGTGCAAGGTGCCATCCACATCACTGAAAAGATAGATGTCAGACAGGGATCGAATCATAGTTCCTCCTTTTGTTTATTCCAAGGGTTTTAAACTGGCAAGAAAATTTTGGAAGTACTCTGGCAAGGGGCTGTCAAATGCCATTCGCTCTCCAGTAATAGGATGATTGACAGAAATGCTCTTGGCATGTAAGCATTGCCCCTGTAAGGATTTGATCACCTTTTTAGGGCCGTAAACAGGATCGCCGGCTACCGGGTGTCCAATATAGGCCATATGGACCCGAATCTGATGGGTTCGTCCAGTTTCCAGGCGCAGCATCAGATAGGTAAATCCCTGATACCGACGCAAAACCTGAAAATGGGTCACAGCCTGCCGGGAATTTTTATCTGTAACACACATCTGTTTCCGTTCTGTAGGGTGTCTGCCAATGGGACGGTCTATGGTTCCCTCTTCTTCCTTGATGTTGCCATAAACCACAGCGTGGTACACCCTCTCACAACTGTGAGCCTTGATCTGTTCCGACAGAGACAAATGTGCCTGATCGGTTTTGGCTACCAGCAAAAGCCCACTGGTATCCTTATCAATTCGGTGTACAATTCCAGGACGGATGACCCCGTTGATGCCTGAAAGCTGCCCCTGACAGTGAAAAAGCAGTCCATTGACCAAGGTGCCAGTTAAATTGCCGGCAGCAGGGTGTACAACCATATCCTTGGGTTTATTGACCACCAGCATACAGCTGTCCTCGTATACAATATCCAGGGGGATTTCTTCCGGCTGGGCCTCCAAGGGGACTGGGTCAGGGAGAGTGACCTCTACCCTCTCTCCTCCCTGTAACTTATAATTTTTGGCCACTGCTTTGCCGTTCACCAAAACCAAACCCTCGTCGCAGAGTTTTTGCGCCGCGGATCGGGAAGAAATCTCATCACAACACACCGCCAGATAGTTGTCAATACGTTGGCCGCTGTATTGCGAATCCACTATTTGTACAATTTGATTCAACATGACTCACCCTGGGATTTCTTTTTATCTCGGTCCTCAAAAAACAATAGATATACCACCAAAATACCGGTGCCAATGACTACACAACAGTCGGCAAAATTAAACACAGGATAGGAAAACAGAGGGTTAATATCCAAATAATCTACTACAAACCCTCGGAAAATCCGGTCCAGCAGGTTACCGGTTCCTCCTGCCAGAATCAGCGAGACACTCAGGGAGAGCATTTTTCCTTTGATTTTTCCCGATAGGAGCAGATAAACTGCCGCCCCAAGAATACTTCCGGTGAGTAAGACCAAAAGCAGCCGCTTATCCTGCAGGATTCCAAAAGCCGCGCCATAATTCTCCACATAGGTAAAATTCAGCAAATGTGGTATCACTGTAATAGAACCTACAGAAGCCAGGGAATTAACAGCCCACCACTTAATCAGCTGGTCCAGCACCAGTAATATTACAGATAAGATCAATGCAAAAATAGCCACAGGTTCCTCCTATAAAATACGGCATGCCCAAAAGGACACGCCGTATTCCCCTTGTTTACTTTACAATTGCCGCGCAGCGGGCGCAGAGAGTGGGATGAGCCGGATCACTGCCCACATCATCGGTATAGGCCCAGCAGCGTTCGCATTTGGTGCCCTCCGCTTTGGAGACAGTGACACCCAGGCCATCTACCATACCGGAGTAAGCGCCTGTACCACCCTGTTCCAGAACCACCTGAGAAACGATGAATACCATTTTCAGGTCCTGAGTCATGGGCAGCAGGAACTGATACAGCTCCTCATTACAATGGAGGGTAACTTTAGCCTCCAAAGCCTTACCAATCAGTTTTTCACCCCGGGCCAGCTCCAAGGCCTTGTTGACATCGTCCCGAATGGCATGAATCCGGTCCCATTTGGCCATAAAGTTCTGATCCTGGCTATCATCATGGGACTGAGGTATATCATTGAGCAGAGAATGTCTGCCATCGTATTCTTTGGAAGCGGGAATGCATTTCCAAATCTCATCGGCAGTGTAGGCCAGCATAGGAGTCAGCAGCAGGGTCAAATCCCGCAAAATACGGTAAATAACGGTCTGAGCTGCCCGCCGGGAAACCGAATTAGGCGCTTCTACATAGAGACGGTCCTTAATAATATCCAGATAGAAGTTGGACATATCAATGGTACAGAAATTGTGAATGGCATGGTAAGCTACATGGAACTCAAAGGACTCATAAGCTGCCCGGCAGGTTTTTACCAAGCTGTTGAGTTTGGCCAGGGCCCAGCGGTCCACTTCCAGCAACTGCTCCTGTTGCACCTGATCCTCATCAGGTTTGAAATCATACAGGTTGCCCAGTATATACCGGGCAGTATTACGAATCTTACGGTAAACCTCAGAGAGCTGTTTTAAAATATCTTTGGAAATTCGGATGTCAGAATGGTAATCGGAAGAGAGCACCCACAGGCGGAGGATATCGGCGCCATACTCGTTGATGATTTCCTCAGCCAGAATACCATTGCCCAAAGATTTAGACATCTTACGGCCTTCTCCATCCACAACCCAGCCGCAGGAGCAAACGGTTTTGTAAGGGGCCTGCCCTCTCCAGGCCACAGCGGTCAGCAGTGAGGACTGGAACCAACCCCGGAACTGGTCGGCACCCTCCAGGTAAAGATCACAGGGCCACTGCAGCTCCGGACGTTCATCCAACACAGCAGCATGGGTACAACCGGAGTCAAACCAGACATCCATAATATCTTTTTCTTTAATAAACTCTTCTCCACCGCAGTAGGCACACTTGGTACCCTTGGGAAGAATCTCTTCAGCAGAATATTTATACCAGGCGTCAGCACCCTCTTTGCGGAACAGCTGGGACACAGCCTGGATACTGGCGTCGTCTACATGGTATTTGCCGCACTTTTTACAGTAGAAAATAGGAATAGGTACACCCCAGGTACGCTGACGGGAGATACACCAGTCAGAGCGGTCAGCAATCATCTGACGCATCCGCTCCTCACCCCAGGAGGGAATCCACTTGACGCTTTCCACCGCCTTGATGGCATCCTCTTTAAAGCCATCCACTGAACAGAACCACTGCTCGGTAGCCCGGAACAGCACTGGCTCCTTACAGCGCCAGCAATGGGGATACTGGTGACGCAGCTTCTTGACGGCCAAGAGATGCCCGGTTTCCCGCATGTGATCAGCAATCACCTTGTTAGCTTCCTCAGTGGTCAGGCCAGCGGAAAAGCCAGCCAGCTCGGTCATTTTACCGTCGTTGTCCACAGGAACAATGACAGGCAGGTCAGGATAGTGGTTGACACAGACCTCAAAGTCCTCCACACCATGGCCGGGAGCAGTGTGTACACAACCGGTACCACTTTCCAGAGTGACATGATCTCCAACAATAACCAGAGACTGGCGATCCAGGAATGGATGCTTACAAGTCACATATTCCAGCTGGCTGCCTTTACAGCTGCCCAGCATCTCATATTCCTCAATTCCTGCATCCTGCAGAACCTGAGGAGCCAGCTCAGTGGCCATGACATAATACTCGGTCTTGCCCTGGCAGTTTACTTTGATTAGGCTGTAATCAAAGTCAGGACCAAGGCAAATAGCTACATTACCCGGCAAAGTCCAAGTGGTAGTGGTCCAGATTACAATATAGGTATTGCCAATGGGAGCGCCCATCTGAGAAAGGACACCCTTGTCATCGGCAACCTCAAATTTTACATAAATGGAGTAACAGGGATCGTCGGCATACTCAATCTCAGCCTCAGCCAGAGCGGTTTTACAATGGGAGCACCAGTAAACCGGCTTCAAGCCTTTGTAAATATAGCCTTTTTTAGCCATTTCCCCAAAGACTTCAATCTGTTTGGCCTCGAATTCTGGTTTCAGGGTCAGATAGGGATCTTTAAAATCGCCCATAACACCCAGGCGTTTAAACTGATTGCGCTGGTTGTTCATATAGTACAGAGCGAAATCCCGGCAATGGCCCCGCAACTCTACAGGGTCAATGTCAGCGGTAACGCCTACCTTTTTCAGAGCTTTCAGCTCAATGGGAAGTCCATGGGTATCCCATCCGGGAATATAGGGAGACTTATACCCCATCATATTTTTAGAGCGTACAATAGTATCCTTGAGGACCTTATTGAGGGCAGTACCCAGATGGATATCACCATTGGCATAAGGAGGGCCATCGTGAAGAATATAGAGAGGTTTTCCCTCATTTTTACGGATCATTTCCTCATACAGATTGTCTTTTTCCCACTCTTCCAGCATACCTGGCTCTCTCTGAGGCAGGGCTGCCCGCATGGCAAAATCTGTTTGAGGCAGGTTCAGTGTCTTGTTGTAATCTTGAGCCATTGTCTTATAAACTCTCCCTTTTGATTGCGGCACTGGCGGCCACCTATTTTACAAGGGCTAAGCCCTCTTATTATTAGCGATTGCGATCTAACCGGAATGGGCGTCTTTTTGGGGCCTCATCCTCTTTATGAGTGAGACCGAAGCCCTCTCCAAATTTGAGAGGCCCAAAGCGGGATTCCCCACGAGAAGGAACGGTTTCCTGCTCCTCATCGTCTTCTTCCTCATTTTCCGGCTCTTCTACTGGGTGGGCGGATTTCCGGCCAAAGCCCAACGAAAAGGCCTGTGATCCCAAATCATCCTCATCCTGGGTATCAACTTGCTCCGGTACGGTATCCACTGCCTCCTGCTCCTCATCATATTGAGGCTCATGTACTGGCGCAGAACTTTCTGTTTCCACTGGCTGTGGGGCCGCTGCAGCTTTTTGCTGAGATGCCTCAGAGGTACTGGGTACTTCTTCCTCATCTCCAGGCAAAGCGCTGATCAGCTCCAGATGCTGCTTGTAGAGGGCCAGCAGCCGGCTTTTAAAATTGGCCACTTCTTTTTGCATTCTAGCCAGGGCAATTTGTTCCTGTTCTATCTTTTGCTGGGCTGTATCAATCATTTTTTCTGCTTTGATTGTCGCGTCCCGCATGATAATTTCTGCTTTGGTCTTAGACTCCCGAATGACGCCGTCACCTAACTTTTGGGCGCCCAACAGCGCGGTGCGCAGGCTATCCTCATCCTGACGGTACTCTTCCAGTTTATCTGCTAAAATTTCCAGCTTCTTTTCCAGATCTTTTTTTTCGTCCTGAAGCTGGGCTACATAAGAGGCCACATCAGAGAGATAGTGTTCCACATCATCTATCTTATAGCCGAATCCCATGGTTTTATTGAACTGTTTGTTCATTATTTCATTCGGAGTAAACACCAGAAAGCCCCCCTAAATATATTTTTTACAGAGCATGTGTATTCTGCCTTTTTTGGTCAGCGATCCCTGCTCTTCTATCAAAAATTTGCCATAACCACGTATTGAAATCTTACTGCCAGGCTGCACTGTGTCAGAAACAGATTCCCATACCATACCGTCAACCTGTACCAATCCTGACCGGATCAACTGAGCGGATTTCTCACGACTGAGATTGGTCAAAAAAGAGACAATACAATCCAGCCGCATGGAACTGACAGTACCTGAAAGATCTAAAAAATGATGGGAAACAGGTAAGCTTTGTGGCGGCCCCATTTGGCAACGGACACCGACCCTGCCGATTTTTGTCAGCTCCTGTATTATTATAGGGGCAATTGTGTCAAAAGTAAAGATAACCCCTATTCCCTCACCTACTAAAATATCGCCAATTGATTCTCTTTTTATTAAAAGGGACATTAAGGCCCCTAAAAAATCCCGATGAGAAAGTGTGTCTTCTTTTCGAAAGGTAACGGTGACAGCCACAACAGGATAAAGGGTATATTCCACTTCCTGATAGAAAGGGAAAATACCCAATACCGTTCTTTCACTGTCAGCGAAACCGCCATAAAACCCATAGTTTCCACCGTGGGACGCGGCAATTTGCCGGGCCAGAGATTGCTGATGTTCATCTAAGAAAAAAGAAAAACGAGTTAAGCATTTTTCTTCCGCTAAGGTAAACATATCCTCTATTCTGGCGGCAAAGAGAGCATCCTCCCGGTTGTCATACTGTCCTGGCATCGATTAGAAAAATACCCCGTTGTTCTCCAGCTCATCCAAAAGATCGCCGACAAAATCAACATTATAGGGTGTGATAATATAGGTGGAGTTGGCGACCCGTTTGATCTGTCCCTCATTGGCATAGGCAACACCACTGAGGAAGTCGATCAGCCGTCTGGATACCTCTTTGTTGGTAGATTCCAGATTCAGCACTACAGTGCGCTTTTCATTGAGGTGATCCGCAATGAAACTGGCGTCCTCAAATCGTTCCGGTTTGACCAGTACAACCTGAAGCTGTGTGGTGGCGGCAATATTGACCACCTTATTGCGTTTGGCACCAGGGTCTGTATTCAGAACTGGTGAGGCAAATTCCGGAGCCTTTGTTGTCCGCTGCGGAGGAGCATATTCTACTTCTTCTTCCTCTTCTTCGTAGTACTCATCCTCCGGAACTCCAATAAAGTTCTTAAACTTGTCCATCATTCCCATAGAGCATATCCCCTTAAACTTTTCTTTTGCCAAAGATGGCTGAACCTAAACGAATCAAATTGGCGCCATGTTTAATGGCGTAAAAATAATCACCAGACATTCCCATGGACAAATAATCCATAGTAACATTATCTATGCTTTTCTCTCCAATGTCAACAAACAGTTGATGCATTTGATCAAAATAGTGCTCCAAAACTGCTGTATTTTCACAAATGGGAGGAATGCACATCAATCCCCGAACCCGTATACCTGGCAATTGCGCGATTTCCGTTACCAGTTTTTCCGTTTCATCGGCAGAGATACCGGATTTGCTTTCCTCACTGCCGATATTGATTTCCACTAAAATATCCATGGGGTGCCCCAGCCGGTTCATGGCAAGACGATCAATTTCTTGGGCTAAATGCAAGCTGTCTACAGACTGTATCATGGACACTTTATCAATAATCTGGCGCACCTTATTTGTTTGCAGGTGGCCAATAAAGTGAATTTCCACCTGATCTTTGTTGTAGTCGTCATACTTGGAGACCAATTCCTGAGCTCTATTCTCTCCCAGGTATTTTACCCCATACTCAATGGCTAAATTGACCCGCTGGGGCTCTACTGTTTTGGTAACCGCCATCAGGTTCACATCAGACAGCTTGCGGGCCGAAAGTGTACATGCCTGCTCCATCTGTTCATAAATAGTGTCCAAACGGGAAAAAATTTCCTGTTTATGAGTTAACAGATTTTCCATCCTTCAGATCCGTCCCTTCTACAATTACTTGATCAAATAATTTTAAGGGCCGCTCCATGTCAGGGTTTCCTCCACACAGAACAAAGTCCTCTGTTTCGTAAATGGTATTAATTGTTCTAAATTTTATCGTATCATTTTCGATAATATAGACACCTTTGGTTTGCCCCTCATATCGTACCGCTGAGCTTTTTACCTTAATACCGGTATAAGATTGAAAGATCACATCAGCAGAAGGATTCCGTACCGCTGTCAATTGGGACAGTACATAGTTGCCTTTGAGAAAAACAATGGCGTTTTCACTGCTGTCATCCTGCAAAACCGAATCAACAGTAAAGGGAATATTGTTTAAATTATAAAGGTTAAAATTCAGCTTTACCGTATCCCCTATTTTAAATTTCTCCAGGGTTTCCTCATTCACCAAAGCCGCATAATACCAATTGTGATCGGTAATGATCTTGCCTACATATTGGTCAGAGCTGAGTACCTTGCTGCCAATCATCTGTTCATAATCTTTTACCGACAATTGGGTCATGGTCTCAGGATTGAGGCGGTCCTCATACCCATCCGTTAAGCGCACAAAGTAGCCTGCCTGAGGGCTGGTATAGGTCTGATAGGGTTGGGACATCTGAGAGGCCAGCTTTTCTTTTTCACTTTCCAAATAGGAGATTCTGGCATCATAATTTTGCCTTTTACCAGTAACAATCATTTTCTGGTTCATGAGTTCGGTCAGAGCCAATCGATGCTGGGGCATCTCACCTACCATGCCCTTAGAGGTGACCTCCACAATATCGTTGATCACACCATTAATTTTGCGTGTGATGGTTTCGGCGTTGCCATAGGAAGCAGCTTGTCCATCTGATGCTTCGCGTAACCCTTCTATCTCCTGTTCAATGAGGCGTATTCTACGTTGGGTATTCATATCCTGTGAGGTTGCATAAATTTCCGCAATTTCCAGGTCCTCTGATACCTTGGTACCATCCTGACAAAGATAGCTGATATTGCCTTGCAACCGATCTTCTATAACCTGTTCTTCTCGAATGATGATCCCGGTTACTTCCGCCGAATCCGATACGGTATAGTTGAAAGCTGCTTCCACAGTGTAGGGGGCGTAAAAATACCGATGAATCTGAAAAGCTGTGTACAACAGCAAAAATCCGGAAAGAATAACCGCTACAAACCGCTCTACCTGATGATTCATAGATTTCCTCGCTTTATTTTAAAACGCCTTTTATTCCTCTGTTCCCGCTTCGTCAGCACAGAGGAGCGGAATGGGTTTGGAGGGCACGATAGTGGAAATAGCGTGTTTGTATACCAAATTCTGCTTACCCTCAATATCCAGGATCACAGTAAAGGAATCAAATCCTTTTACAACTCCCTTAAACTGAAACCCGTTTGTCAGATAAATAGTTACTGTCATTTTTTCTTTTCGTGCCTGGTTGAGAAACACGTCTTGCAAATTGAGTGTTTTCATTGTGTTTTCCTCCCTGTTGCTTTGTAGTTCTACTATCTGAAAATCAGTGGTTCCCTATTATTGTACCATAATATGGTGAACAAGTGGTGTGGAAATCATTTCCACGCTGGCAATATTGTATCATAAATTTCTTAGAATTTCATGTAAGATTTTGCCAGATCCAGTAGCTCCTCGTAGTTTTTGCAAGCATCTACTTCCAACCAGTGTATTTCTGGGTTACGCCTAAACCAGGTGAGCTGCCGTTTGGCGTAGCGGCGGGACTGCTGCTGAATCTGTGTCACACATTCTTCCAAGCTTTTCTCTCCGGAAAAATATCCAGTCAATTCTTTGTAGCCAATGGCCTGGGTGGCGGTATTGGAAAATTTGGAAGCAAAAAGCACTTTTGCTTCCTCCAAAAGGCCGTTTTCCACCATTTTTTCTACCCGCAAATCAATGCGGTCATAGAGCTTTTGCCGGTCCCGATAGGTCAGCCCCAGAATTTTTGTTTCATAAGGGCTGGGGCGCAGGCGGGACTGTTGCTGGTGCCAGCTCATAGGCTTGCCGGTGAGATAATACACTTCCAGAGCCCGTATGATCCGTCCCAGATTATTGGCGTGGAGTTTTGGGGCCAGGATTGGATCTACCTGACGCAGCCGTTCCAGCATGGCCTCTCCCCCCAGGGTGTTGGCCTCCTCCTGTAACCGGCTCCGCAGCGCAGGGTCATTTTCAATATGGGTAAAATCAATATGATAGATCAAAGAGTCAATATACAGCCCGGTTCCTCCAGCCACAATAGGCAGATGTCCCCGGCTGTCCACTTCCTCAATGGTTTGGCGGGCCAACTCCACATATTGCGCCACACTAAAGGGCTGGTCCGGCTCCAAAAAGTCAATGAGATGATGGGGTACGCCATCCATCTCCTCCGGTGTAGGTTTAGCGGTGCCGATGGTCATATACCGGTAGATCTGCATGGAATCCGCAGAAATAACCTCGCCATGAAACGCCTTGGCCAAATCTACCGCCAATTTGGTTTTACCTGACGCGGTTGGACCTACAATCACCGCCAATGGAATTTTTTTCTCCTGCATTTTATCCCAACCTGCCAAACATTTTTTCGATTTCATACTTGCCAAGAGCCACTATGACTGGTCTCCCATGGGGACAATAACGGACCTGTTCGTCCTCCCGCACCAGCTGGGCCAGTTCTCGGAGTTCCCAGGCAGAACTGCGATCATTAGCTTTGATGGCTGACCGGCAGGCTATGGAATGGTACAGTTCGTCCATTACCTCAGGCAGAAGTTCCTGGCGGTGTTCCAACAGCTTCTGGGCGATCTCTTCCACTGCCGGTGAAACCTGCCCCACCGAGAGAACGGTAGGCGCTTCCCGCACCAACAGACACCCCTCTCCAAAGTCCTCAGCTAAAAATCCCAGCTTCTCAAACATATCCAGTTTGGAAAGAGCCGCATTGTAGGCGGGTTTGGAAAGGGTAACCCGCACAGGTTCCAGCAGAAGCTGTCTGGCTGGGCTACCCTGGGACTGTCGCAGCTGGTTATAGAGGTATCGCTCATGGGCGGCGTGTTTATCAATGAGCACCAGCTGGTCTCCATACTCCATTAAAATATAGGTACCAAACAGCTCACCCAAAAGCTTGGGCTCCGGCCCAGGCTGCTCCACTGTCACGTCAACCAGCGGGGTAACCACCTGTGCTGCCTGCTGTTCTGGCTGTCGTTGCACCGGTTTCGGCAGCTCTTTACTGGTATGTTCAGTGGGTTTCATGGGAATAGATGGCGCTGTATAGAACACCTTAGAGGCTGGACTCTTTTCACTGACAGGATGTGTGGGCGCTCCGGTTGAATCGGAAAAGATCAAAGGCTTAGAGATCGTATCCCTTGTCTGTGTGTGCCATGGTGGGACTGAAGCGGGAACAGGAGAAGTGACCATCTGCCGGTACTGGGAGGCGGAAAAACGCTCCTGCTGGCGGCTGTGGTCAAAATCCTTTAAAGCAAACGGGGAAAGCTTGGAAGTGGTAGCAGCAGCTTTTTCTCCCATAGGAAAGGTCTTTTTCTGGTGTTGGGCCAAAGCTTCCTTACAGGCCTGATAAACTGTATCAAAGATCGCCTTTTCGTTGGAAAAACGCACTTCAATTTTGGCTGGGTGGACATTTACATCCACTGTTTCAGGGGGAATTGTCAAATTGAGTACGCAGCCAGGAAATTTTCCGGCCATTAAGGTACCTTTACAAGCTTCCTCCAAGGCGGCGGCACAGGTTTTGGAGCGAACAAAACGGGCGTTGATAAAGAAGTTCTGCATACTTCTGGTAGCTCTTGCTCCACTGGGGGAAGTAATAAACCCGGTGACCTGGATGCCACCACTGACACCATCCACCGGCACCAGTCCGGAGGAAAATTCCCGGCCAAACACACTGTGGATAGCAGCCAGCAGGTCCCCGTTGCCAGGGGTATGGAGCTTGACTTCCCCATCTTTGATAAATTTGATGGAGACCTGTGGATTGGCTACAGCCAGCTTGTCCACTACATTTGAGACATTCATCCCCTCGGTACTGTCCTTTTTGAGGAATTTCATCCGGGCAGGGGTGTTGTAAAAGACATCCCGAACCACAATGGTGGTGCCCACCGGGCAGCCCGCCTCTGTAAAGGACTTTTCGGCGCCGCCTTCAATGACATAGCGCATGCCAGAAATCTCACCGGCAGTTCTGGAAAGGAGTTCTACTTTACACATTGCTGCCACCGATGCCAGGGCCTCTCCACGAAACCCAAAGGAGTAGATGGCGTTTAAATCCTCGGCGGTTCTCACTTTACTGGTGGCGTGACGAATAAAAGCTTTGGGAATGTCCTGTGGATCGATTCCGCAGCCGTCATCGGTAACCCGCAGATAGGAAATTCCCCCCTGCTTGATTTCCACCGTAATTTGTGTGGCGCCAGCGTCAATGGAGTTTTCCATGAGTTCCTTGACAATGGACGCCGGCCGTTCCACCACCTCACCAGCGGCAATCAATTCCGCCACGCTTTTATCCAGTATATGAATCTGGGGCAATTCCCCTCACCTGCCTTTCCAAAATGGGGAACTATATCATAGTTTTCAGCTTGTATAAAAGATTGAGGGCCTCAATAGGCGTTAAAGTATTCAAATCCACCTGCCGCAGTTCCTCTTCCAAACGGGAAGTGGTAACCGAAAGCAGAGAAGTCTGCTCCATATCCGGCTGAGGGACAGATTCTTTTCTACGGCCTTTTCCCATGGGAATCTCCTGCTGAGACTCAATGGAGTGGAGAATCTCAAAGGCCCGGTGGATAATGGTATCCGGGATACCGGCCAGCTTGGAGACCTCAATACCATAGCTGTCATCCGCTCCGCCAGGAATGATTTTCCGCAGGAAGGTAATCTGATCCCCTCGCTTTTTCACTGCGATATTAAAGTTTTTGACGCTGGGCAGAGTCTCTTCCAGTTCGGTCAGTTCATGGTAATGGGTGGCAAAAAGGGTCTTGGCCCCCATCTTCTTTTTGTCGGCAATATACTCGATCACTGCCCGGGCAATACTCATTCCGTCAAAGGTAGAAGTACCCCGGCCAATTTCATCCAAAATCAGCAGACTGCGGGAGGTGGCGCTTTTGAGAATGGATGCAACCTCATTCATTTCCATCATAAAGGTGGACTGTCCGGTTGTCAGATCATCGGAAGCCCCCACCCGGGTAAAGATGCCATCCACCACGCCAATAGAGGCGGAAGCGGCAGGTACAAAACTGCCCATCTGTGCCATCAGCACAATCAGGGCCGACTGGCGCATATAGGTGGACTTACCCGCCATATTGGGACCAGTAATAATAGCAATCTGCCGGTCACTCATATTGAGGGACAAGCTGTTGGCCACAAAGGGGGCTCCGTCCATGAGAAGTTCTACCACTGGGTGGCGGCCGTCTACAATTTCGATCTCCCCGGACAGATTGACCTGGGGCCGGCAGTAGCGGTTGCTCATGGCCACCTGGGCCAGGGACTGAAACACATCCAGCCGGGCAATGGCATTGGCTGTTTTCTGAATTCTAAACAGATGAGCGGCAATTTCTTCCCGCAATCTGGCGAAAAGCTGATTTTCCATCACCAGCATCTGTTCGCTGGCAGACAGGATTTTATCCTCCAGCTCCTTGAGTTCCTGGGTAATATACCGCTCCCCATTGGCCAGAGTTTGTTTTCGTATGTAATAGTCAGGAACCTGACTTAAGTTGGTTTTGGTGACCTCAAGATAGTAACCAAACACCTTGTTGTATCCAATTTTCAGGCTCTTGATTCCAGTTTTTTCTTTTTCACGTGTCTCAACACCAACCAGATAGTCTTTGGTGTTGGTGAGCAGATCCCGCACCTCATCCAGTTGGGCGTCAAAGCCCTCCCGAATGACCCATCCATCTTTGAGGGTAATAGGCGGGTCCTCCAGAATGGCAGCGCCAATGAGGTCGCTCACATCTTCCAAAGGATCGATTTCCTGATAAATTTCTTTCAGATACAGGGACTTACAGTCCTGCATCCGGTTTTTAATGCCCGGCAGCTGCCGCAGGGCATATTCCAGAGTCTTCATGTCTCTGGGGGAACAGTTGCCAAAAACAATTTTGGTCATCAGCCGTTCCAAATCGTATACATGGGTGAGCAGCTCCTGAAGATCGCTGCGCAGGATGGTATCCTGGTACAGCTCCTCCACCGCGTTGAGCCTCTTGTTGATTACAGCCGGGTTGATGAGAGGCTGTTCCAAATAGAGACGCAGCAGACGTTTGCCCATGGCGGTTTTTGTCTTGTCCAACACCCACAGCAGGCTCCCCCATTTTTCATGGGCCCGCATGGTCTCGGTCAGTTCCAGATTGCGCCGGGCAATCATGTCCAACATCATAAATTGGGTGTCGCTATACAAATCCAGGGTCACCAGACGATCGATGCCGGTCATCTGGGTCTGAGAAAGATAGCATAGCAGCCCACCAATGGCACAAACCGCCAAAGATTTGTCTGAGAGTCCCAGCTCTTCCAGGCTTTTGCCAGAAAACTGAGCTTCCACTCGTTTTTCGCTTTGTTCAAATATAAAGTTATCCTCTTCCAAGCAATCGGCGCAACAGGTCAGTCTTTCCTTGAGAAAGGTTGCCATCTGCGTCTTGGAAAGAAAAGCAGGGTTAAATACCACCTCAGTTGGGGCAAAGCGGGCCAACTCATTCTTCAGTTTGCCGTCGTCTGCGTCCTCAAATTGGGTGGCATGTATTTCACCTGTGGAAATATCTGCAATGGCCAGGCCGTATTCCTGGTCTGAAAGGTAGATGGAGGCGATAAAGTTGTTGATTCCCTCATCCAACATGGTGGTTTCCACCAAGGTGCCGGGGGTTACGACCCGGATGACCTCCCGTTTTACCACCCCTTTGGCTGTTTTGGGGTCTTCCATCTGTTCACAAATGGCCACTTTGTAGCCTTTTTTAATCAGGCGGGCAATATAACCCTCGCAGCTGTGGTAGGGTACACCACACATCGGTGCCCGTTCCTCCAGGCCGCAATCCCGCCCTGTCAGGGTAAGTTCCAGTTCTTTGGAGGCGATTTTGGCGTCATCAAAGAACATCTCGTAAAAATCACCCAGGCGGTAGAAAAGAATGTGATCCGGGTGTTCCTGTTTGATTTTCATATATTGCTGCATCATTGGTGAAAGTGTGGTCACATTCTTTTCCCCCTTAAAGTGATCCTGGTATTCAGGAAAAGTTATGGTCAATTAGTGGCAGCCGGAACAGCTGGAACAGCTTCCGCTGCAGCCAGTGGCCTGCTCGATTGTGTCAGGGTCTTCCCCGTTGGCGCTGTCTACCACAATCTGGTTGATAAAGGTCACCAGGGACTCCATATCCTGTTTGGCGGCGTTGTATTCCACCATGGTGGGGCGGGACATAATGGTCTTGTACAGCTCTTTGAACTCAGCATCCAGCTTGGAGAGCTTGTCAGAATCCTTCTGCTCCTTGGTTACTTCCTGGTTGATTTCCATTCTTTTCAGGTTAAACTTACCAATCAGGTCCTGCAAAGTCTCATCAGCATCATTGGCCTGGTTGGCTTTTACCAAACGCAGATACCGTTCATCCTGCTGCAAAGCTTTGCCCAGTTCTCTTGCTTTTTCAATAACATCCATTTGTATTTCCTCCAAAATTTTATTTTTCTATTAATTCTCCCAATACCGCCCATTTCATGGCCTTTGTAACTTTCACCGTTGCAAATTGGCCAATGAGGGATTTGGGAGCCTTAAAATCAACAATTACATTGCTTTCAGTGCGGCCGGTGAGGGTACCTTCGGTTTTGCCCTCTCCCTCCACCAGCACCCGCCAGCTTCTTCCCACCATTTTTTCAAAGCTCTCCTGACCTAGCTCTCCTTGGAGTTCCAGAAGTTCCTGCATCCAGGCGGACTTCTCCGCCGCAGGAACAGGGTCAGCCATGGTGGCAGCCTTGGTTCCGGTGCGGGGTGAGTAGATGAAGGTGTAGAGCCTCTCATATCCCACCTGACGGATCAGCTCCAGAGTCTCCAGAAAATCTTCCCGGGTCTCTCCTGGGAATCCTACAATAATATCGCTGGAAAAGGCCACATCGGGGATATTTTTGCGGGCATAATCAATGAGAGCCAGGTAATCCTCCTTGGTGTAGTGACGGTTCATCTCCCGCAGAATCCGATTGGAGCCTGACTGAACCGGCAGATGGATGTGGTTGCAGACCTTGTCGCAGTCCCGGATGGTATCCAGCAGTTCTCGGGTACAGTCCTTGGGATGGGAGGTCATAAACCGGATTCTAAAATCCCCTTCTATCTCGTTGAGCATCCGCAGCAGCTTGGAAAAATTCACTGCCGGCTCCAATCCCTTGCCATAGGAATTTACATTCTGGCCCAGCAGGGTAATTTCCTTGTATCCCTGTGCCATCAGCTCCCTGGCCTCGGCCAGAATATCCTGGGGCATCCGGCTCTTTTCCCTGCCGCGAACATAGGGAACGATACAGTATGTGCAGAAGTTATCACAGCCGTACATGATGGGCAACCAGGCTTTAATGCTGCCCTCCCGCCGGGTAGGCAACCCTTCCACAATCTGGTTTTCCTGCTCCTCCACCGAAATGACATGGCGCTGGCTGGTAGTCAGTTTGGTGTGCAGGAGCTGTGGCAAGGTGTGGAGGGCGTGGGTACCAAAAATAATATCCACAAAGGGGTAACTGGTCTGGATTTTCTCTACCACCTGTTTTTGCTGCATCATACAGCCACACAGGCAGAGCAACAGGCCGGGCTTTTCCTTTTTTAGCTTTTTCAGAGCCCCCACATTGCCGAACACTCTGGTCTCAGCATTTTCCCGAACGGCACAGGTATTGTAGAGGATCAGGTCCGCTTCGTCCTGACTCTGGGTAAAGCCATATCCCATCTGGGCCAGTAGTCCCATAATTTTTTCCCCGTCGCTGACATTTTGCTGACAGCCAAAACTGTGGACATAGGCCAGCGGCTGATGGTCATACCGCTCTTCTAAAATTTTATGAACCATTTGGATTGACTGTTCTCGCCGCTGTTTTTCGGCATAGGCAATATCTAAAACCTGCTCCATGGTTAGGTTCTCCCAATTCATTGAAAATTTCCCCACTGGGAATGAAAAATAGTTATAACAAATAGAAAAATATTATAACATATTTCATCAAAAATTTACAGGGGTATTTGCCGTAAAAGCCCAAGATTTAAAAAAGCATATGGGGGTTCCCCATATGCTTTTTCTTAAGATAAACAGCTATTTCAGAGATGCGGCAAAATCAGCACCCAGCTGAGTGGCTTTTTCCAGATCCTCTTCAGATGGAACAAAGCAGACCTTCATGCCCTCCCCAAATACAGACATTTTAAGTCCATTGAGACGAGCAGTCAAATTGGGAACCGCCTCTCCGCTCCAACCGTAAGAGCCAAAGACCAGACAGGGCTTTTTAGCACAGCCAATGGCATCCACATGGCTGAGCAGCATCCAAGCTGGAGGTACCGCATCCCGGTTGATGGTGGGCGAACCCAGCGCAAAGGCATCGGACTGGTTGAGCATCCGACCCAGAGAACCCATGTCGTAGTCGATTATATCATAGGTTTCAGTATCCGCATCAGGCAGTACCGAGCGGATTCCCTTTTCAATGGCCTGGGCAATGAGGCGGGTATTGCCATATGCGGAGGTGTAGAAAATAGGAATCACTTTAGTCTCATGGACAATGGGTTGGCTCCAGCGCTCATAGCACTCCCGAACATAGTCCAAACGGCAGCCTCTTGTAATGATGGGGCCATGGCTGGGGCAGACGAAGTCAATGTCAAGATCTTTAATTTTTTCAAGGCCCTTGAGAACATAGGAGCCAAATGGGCCAAAGATGGCGTCATAATATCCCTTAAAAGCTTCCTCGTACTTGCTGGGATAGGTAATGTTGTAATCAAACATATAGGGCTCGCAGTAATGGCTGCCCAAAAAGTCACAGGAAAAGAGAACCCGATCCTCTTCCAACCAGGTGAACATGGAATCCGGCCAATGGAGGAACGGAGCATTGATGAAGCGCAGGGTTTTATTGCCCAGAGAAAGGGTTTCCCCATCCTTTACTACCTTAAACTGAATGTCGCTTCTATTGGTGATATTCTTCAGATAGAGGGAACCTGCCTGAGAAGCAACCACTGTCATTTTGGGGTTGTGCTCCAGCAGAGCCGCCAAAGCGCCAGAGTGGTCTGGTTCATTGTGGTTGAGAATCACATAGTCAATCTTCTCAATGGGACAGATGGACTCAATATTCTCTACAAAATGCTCAAAATAGGTGCGGTGACAGGTCTCAATCAGCGCGGTTTTGTCACTGCCAACTACCAGATAAGCATTATAAGTGGTGCCAAATTCGGTTTTCATTACAATATCAAACACCCGTAGGCCGGGGTTAAGAACGCCTACCGCGTAGACGCTGTCCGCAATTTTCACTGCTGCCATAAGTATCCTCCCAAATTTTTCTAAACGTCTCACTATGTATACTTGAAAAACGGAGATAATTGCGTACAATTATCTCCGTTCCATCTTATTCTGCTTCGAACATGTCCTTGCCTACACCGCACAGGGGGCAGGTAAAGTCCTCCGGAACATCTTCCCACTTGGTGCCAGGGGCAATACCGTGATCGGGATCACCCGCTGCCTCGTCATATACATAACCGCATACAGTGCATACATACTTTGCCATGTTAATTTCCTCCTAAATATTTTAGTATAAATAAGAATCAATACTATTTTTGTATATTATATCACCTATGATACCAGTTGTAAAGACTATTTCCCGGATTTTAACATTTTTTTCAGATAGTGTCCGGTATAGGACCCAGAGAACGCAGCAATCTCTTCAGGGGTTCCGGTAGCCACAATAGTACCTCCCCCACTGCCTCCTTCCGGTCCTAGGTCAATCACATAATCTGCCACCTTGATTACGTCCAGATTGTGCTCGATTACAACAACGGTATTGCCACCATCCACCAGCTTTTGCAGCACCTCAATCAGCATGTGTACATCGGCAGTATGCAGTCCGGTGGTGGGCTCATCCAGCACATAGATAGTACGTCCGGTGGAGCGTTTGGCCAGTTCGGTGGCCAGCTTTACTCGCTGGGCTTCACCGCCTGACAGAGTGGTAGCAGGTTGTCCCAGCTTGATATAGCCCAGCCCCACATCATAGATGGTTTGCAGTTTGCGGCGGATTTTGGGAATATTCTCAAAAAATCCCAGAGCCTCCTCCACAGTCATCTCCAAAACATCGTAGATGTTTTTGCCCTTATATTTTATCTCCAGCGTCTCCCGATTATACCGCTTGCCCTTACACACCTCACAGGGGACAAAAATATCCGGCAGAAAGTGCATCTCAATTTTGATGATGCCGTCTCCCTCACAGGCCTCACACCGTCCGCCTTTAACATTAAAGGAAAAGCGATTGGAGCCATAGCCCCGCATTTTGGCGTCGTTTGTCTGGGCGAAAACCTCCCGGATATCGGTGAAGACACCGGTATAGGTGGCTGGGTTGGAACGAGGAGTCCGGCCGATGGGAGACTGGTCAATATTGATGATTTTGTCCAGTGCTTCCACACCTAAAATTTTATCGTGTTTCCCTGGGCGGATTCTGGCGCCATTGAGCTGGCCGGCCAGGGATTTGTACAGAATTTCGTTGACTAAAGAGCTTTTACCTGAACCAGACACACCAGTTACAGCGGTAAAGGTACCCAAAGGTATAGTCACATCAATCCCCCGCAGGTTGTTTTCCCTGGCTCCAACAATGGTCAACTTGTTTCCATTGCCAGGCCGGCGCTGGGTGGGTACCTCAATTCGCTTTCTGCCACTCAGGTATTGACCAGTGATGGAGGCCTCACAGGCCATAATATCCTCCACCGTTCCGGCGGCCACTACCTCTCCCCCATGAATACCGGCTCCGGGCCCGATATCCACAATATAGTCGGCAGCCCGCATGGTGTCCTCATCGTGCTCCACCACAATCAGGGTGTTGCCGGTGTCCCGCAGACTTTTCAGGGTGGCAATCAGCTTGTCGTTGTCCCGCTGATGCAGTCCAATGCTGGGTTCATCCAAAATATACAGCACCCCCATCAGAGAGGAACCAATCTGAGTAGCCAGCCGAATCCGTTGGCTTTCGCCACCGGACAGAGTGCTGGCGGAACGGGCCAGAGTCAGATATTCCAGGCCTACATTCTTTAAAAAGCCCAGTCGATTTTTGATCTCCTTGAGAATTTGATGGGCAATCATCTCCTCCCGCTGGGTCAGTTGCAACCCATCCAGGAAATCCAGCGCCTCCACAACCGAAAGCTTACAGAAGTCACTGATGTTGATGCCCCCCACCAGTACAGCCAGCGCCTCTTTTTTCAGGCGCTCCCCATGGCAGACAGGACACTCCACCGAGCTCATCCAGCCGGAGATTTCCGCACGCATCCATTCGCTGTTGGTCTCCCGAAAACGCCGTTCCAGGTTGTTTACGATGCCCTCAAAGTCGGTGTGGTAGGAACCAGTCATGGTACCAGTTTCCCTTTTGACTGTAATCTTCTCCCCCTGGGTACCATAGAGAAGAATGTCAACAACCTTTTTGGGCAGCTCCTTAACCGGGGTGTCCAGAGAGAAGCCATAGTGCTCCGCCAAGCCCTCATAGTACATCTGGGCAATACCGCCCTCGGAAAAATACCAGCCGCTGGCCTTAATGGCACCCTGGCGGATGGACAGCTCCTTATTGGGCAGCACCAGTTCCGGGTCAACTTTGAGGAAGGTACCCAGACCGGTACATTTTTCGCAGGCTCCAGCTGGATTGTTAAAGGAGAACATCCGGGGAGAGAGTTCCTCGATACTGATATCGTGCTCAGGACAGGCGTAGTTCTGGGAGAAGAGCAGGTCCTCCCCATCGATCACATTGACCAGAACAATGCCGCCGGAAAGGCCCAGGGCTGTTTCCAACGAGTCGCTGAGCCGGGAGCGGATCTCCTCTTTTACCACTAGCCGGTCCACTACAATTTCAATGGTATGCTTTTTATTTTTTTCCAGCTTGATCTCTTCTGAAAGATCATAGAGATTGCCGTCTACCCGCACACGCACATAACCGCCCCGGCGGGCCGCATCAAACTCTTTGACATGCTCTCCCTTTCTGGCCCGCACCACCGGGGCCAGCACCTGAATTTTGGTTCCCGCTGGCAGTTCCAGTACTTTATCCACCATCTGATCCACTGTCTGCTGGGTAATTTCCCGCCCACAGATGGGACAGTGTGGAATACCGATGCGGGCATAGAGCAGACGCAGGTAGTCATAAATTTCGGTGACGGTACCCACCGTGGACCGGGGGTTCTTGGAGGTGGTCTTTTGGTCGATGGAAATAGCCGGAGACAACCCCTCAATGGACTCCACATTGGGCTTTTCCATCTGGCCCAGAAACATTCTGGCGTAAGAGGACAGGCTCTCTACATACCGGCGCTGCCCATCAGCGTAGATGGTGTCAAAAGCCAGCGAGCTTTTTCCCGAACCGGAAAGACCAGTAAAAACTACCAGCTTGTCCCGGGGAATTTCCAGATCAATATTTTTAAGATTGTGCTCTTTGGCACCCTTGATGACAATTTTATCCTTTGCCAAGACGATATCTCTCTCCCTTTATTTCTCATCCCGGAGCTTTTGAATTTTATCCCGCAGATAGGCGGCGTGTTCAAACTCAAGCAGTTTGGCCGCATTCTTCATCTCCTGGGTCAATTTGGCGATCAGCGCTTCTTTCTCCTTATGAGACATGCGCTTCTTGCTATATTTGGACTCTACCTTTTCCTTGGAGGAAATCTCTAGGATTTCCCGTACTTCCTTGTGAATGGAACGTGGGGTAATACCATGTTCCTGATTGTATTTCTGCTGAATCTCCCGGCGGCGGTTGGTCTCCCCAATGGCCCGCTCCATAGAGGGGGTTACGGTATCGGCATACATGATGACCTTACCATGCTCATTTCGGGCAGCGCGTCCAATGGTCTGAATCAATGAGGTCTCAGAGCGCAGGAATCCCTCTTTATCGGCGTCCAGAATAGCCACCAGGGACACTTCGGGAATATCCAGGCCCTCCCGCAGCAGGTTGATGCCAACCAATACATCAAACTCACCCAGACGCAGATCCCGTATGATCTCCATACGCTCAATGGTATCCACATCGTGGTGCATATATCGAATTTTCACACCCATATCCTCAAAATAGCTGCTGAGATCTTCCGCCATCTTTTTGGTCAGGGTGGTCACCAGCACCTTCTCACCCTTTTCAGTTCGCTGGTTAATTTCGGACAGAAGGTCGTCTATCTGTCCCTCCACTGGACGGACTTCCACCTCTGGGTCCAACAGCCCGGTGGGACGGATCACCTGTTCCACCACCTGGGTGCTGTGCTCCCGCTCAAAATCCCCCGGAGTGGCGCTGACGAAAATGATCTGGTTGAGCTTGCTGTAAAACTCATCAAAATTTAAAGGTCGGTTATCCAGAGCGGAGGGCAACCGGAACCCATACTTAATCAGGTTCTCCTTTCGGGAACGGTCTCCCCCATACATCCCACGTACCTGGGGCAGCATCACATGGGATTCATCCACCAGCAGGAGAAAATCCTCAGGGAAATAGTCCAGCAAAGTGTAGGGTACCGAGCCGGGTGCCCGCCCGGAAAGAACCCGGGAATAGTTTTCAATTCCCTTGCAGAAACCGATTTCGCTGAGCATCTCCAGGTCATAGTTGGTCCGCTCAGCAATCCGCTGGGCCTCAATCAGTTTGTCATGGGCCTTGAAATAGGCCACCCGCTCATCGCATTCCCGGCGTATTTCCTCCATGGCAGCGGCCATTTTGTCTGCTGGCACAATGTAGTGGGAAGCGGGATAGATGGCCACATGGGTCACAATATTTTTCATCTCGCCGGTGACCGTATTGATTTCACTGATTCTCTCAATCTCATCACCGAAAAACTCCACCCGGAAAGCAGTATCGCTGAGATAGGCGGGGAAAATTTCCACAACATCCCCTCTGACCCGGAATTTATTGCGGATAAAGTTGATGTCGTTGCGCTCGTATTGAAGTTCCACCAGTTTACGGGTCAGATCATCCCGGTCTTTGGTCATGCCAGTGCGCAGAGAAATGACCATATTTCGGTAGTCAATGGGGTCGCCAAGGGTGTAGATACAGGACACACTGGCCACGATAACCACATCTTGCCGCTCGGACAGGGATGAGGTAGCTGAGTGACGCAGCCTCTCAATTTCATCATTGATGGCGCTGTCCTTTTCAATATAGGTATCGGTACTGGCAATATACGCCTCTGGCTGGTAATAGTCATAGTAAGAGACAAAGTACTCTACCGCGTTGTGAGGGAAAAACTCCTTAAACTCAGAACAGAGCTGGGCTGCCAGGGTTTTGTTGTGGGCCAGAACCAGAGTGGGCCGGTTGACCTGTGCAATGACATTGGCCATGGTAAATGTTTTGCCGGAGCCTGTTACACCCAGCAAGGTTTGCTCCCGATCTCCCCGCAGAACACCCTCCACCAGTTTTTCAATGGCTTGAGGCTGATCTCCTGTAGGCTGATAAGGTGAAACCAATTGGAATCGTTCTTCCTGTGCCATCTTCTCACACTCCCTCCCCTTGACCATTCTTTTTAAAAGCTTGCCCGTTTTCTAACCTTTCAGTCGAGAAAGCCAATCCGAACAAATGTTTTACCAGCATATCTTACCCTTTTTCTCTCCCCTTGTCAATGCCGGAAAACCCAAAAAACTCAAAACAAAAGCGCCGCCATCAATAGGCTGGGCGCTGGTCTGTTTACTTTCCTGTACGCAACCGGGCAAGGGTTTGCTGGACCGCCTCAAAGGCCTCTTGTGGGCTGTCAATCTTCTCCACTGTCTGTTCCATAGGACAGGGGCCGGTTCCGGTACGGTTCTGTATCTGATCCGCCAACTGATCGCAGCTAGCATCAATACCATGGGCGGTCAAGATGCTTTTGGCGCTGTAGGTCATCACTGGAGCATAAACCTCTTTTGCACCGGCCAGTACAAACAGCAGCGCAGGTGCCTTACCCACCACCTTGTCGGCTACTGAGTAGCCGTTTAAATCCAATCCTGATTTGAGGAATTCCACCATAGGGGCAATCCCTCGGAGGGTGCTGGTATGGACGGATTCCCCCTTGCAGAGCACACAGGTATATTCTCCCGTTTCCAAAAGCTGACGGGCTTGCTGTAAATCTGTCATATTATCAACCTCTTTTATTTCACTATTATTCCGCGAAAAAGCCGGAATCCGCCATAGATACAGCATCACCCCGGGAAACCACAATGTGGTCCAGCAGCTGAATAGATACTGTCTCCAAGGCCTTTTGCACCATCTTAGTCGTCCGCAGATCTTCCCCGGATGGGATGGCAAATGTATTGGGGTGATTATGGGCCAGGACAACATAGGCAGCACCCACCCGAAAAGCGGTTTCTACCATTCCTCTAATATAGACCGGCACACTGTTGGCATTGCCCTCCATCAACAGCTCACAGCAAAGGAGCTTTTTCTTTCGATCCAGACATAGGAGGAAGAATGTCTCTACAGTACGGCCTACAAACTGTGGGATCAGAAAATTACAGAGCTTCTCAGTTGAATCTAAAATGACCCCATCACTGTAGGCGTCGCACAGATATGCCCGAGATAAAGCAGGAATCAGCTTAATCAGAACAGCCGTATGTTCCTTAATACCCTTGACCTTTTTTAGTTCCTCAACCGGGGCGTCAAACACGCCGGAGAGGGAACCAAACCGATGAATCAATTCATGAGCCAGGGGATTGACATCTCCCTGGGGTAAGGCGTAAAACAACAGTAGTTCCAGCTGTTTGTGAGGTGGAAGATGATCCAATCCTTTGGCCAGAAATTCCTGTTTGGCCCGGCTTCGATGGCCTTGATTAGGATTTTCCAGCACGATCACCTCCCTGTCTGACTTCTGTCAACCATTATAGCGAAAATTCCCCTTTTTGCCAACTGTTCCTACATATTTTCTCAGCCATGGGCCGGAACAACTCGAGCAGACAAAATAAGCCAGGTGATGAACAGATAAGCCAAGATGGTACATATCAACCAGTACCGCCCTTTGGGTGACCGCAGTGTCACTTGAGAGGATTTCAGCTTTTGCCAGATACATCCGCTGATTACAGATACAAGGAAAACGCCGATCCATAAAGCCCAGCCATAGTGGCCCGAGCCCCAGGGTTCACCTGCGGGGTAAGGACCCAACCACTCCCCCCAAAAAATGCCAAATACAAAGCCGGCAATGGTCACTGCTGTGTAGCGGTATTTTCCCCACAGTGCCGGCAAAACCGAAATAAAAACGCCACACCAGAACAGGCGGCTGGTCAGCAGCCAGCCAAAGAGATAGTATTTGGAATCGGTTCCAAACAATATCCCCATAATGTTGTTTTGGGTCAAATCGCTACAGAGCAGCCTTCCCACCAGATAAACTAACAGATAGGCTCCAATGGCTGCCATAAAAAATACCAGATTGGTGCGTCTTGGTTTTTTCACTGCCGATGCCATATCCTCAGGCGGCTTCTCACCGTTGGATAAGAGCATTTCCACTGGCACGCTGAAAATCTGTGCCAGCCGAATCAAGTTGTCGGTACTGGGCATCGACTGGCCCGATTCCCATTTGGCTACCGCCTGTCGGCTTACCCCCAAAAGTTCCGCCAACTTTTCCTGGGAATACCCTGCTTCTTTTCGATAGACTTTTAGTTGATTGGACAGCATTCCTTGTCCCCCCTTTATTTCAGCTCTATTATAGCAAAGGGTTCTGTGAAATACCATCAACTTACCCGGCAACTATTGGTTGCAAAGCCCTTGTTCTCTTTCTCTGTAGGTGACATTGGTGGGAATCTTATTACACACTGGCACAAAAGTGACAAAATATGCTATACTGATTTTTAAACCCACACCTGGGAGGAATACTGTGAAAACTTTTATCATTAACGAAAATGACGCGGGACAGCGTATGGATAAATTTTTGACTAAGGCGATACCTTTGCTGCCTCAGTCCCTGCTTTATAAATCCCTGCGGACCAAACGGATCAAGCTCAATGGAAAGCGGTGTGAAATTTCCACCCGTTTACAAACAGGCGACCGGGTGGACCTCTATCTCAACGATGAGTTTTTCCCCGACCTCAATTCAGACCTCTTGTTTCTCAGTGCCGGAGATGATTTGGATATTGTGTATGAGGATGAAAATATTCTGCTTCTCAATAAAGCTCCCGGCCTCATTGTTCACGAGGATGAAAAGGAGCAAATCGACACCTTGATTCACAGGGTACAAAAATATCTCTATAAAAAAGGTGAATATCAGCCTCAGCAGGAAAACAGCTTTACACCAGCATTGTGCAATCGTATCGACCGCAATACCAGCGGAATTGTGATTGCCGCGAAAAACGCTGCAACCTTAAGAGTTATGGCTGAAAAAATCAAAAATCGCCAGCTGAGCAAACGGTATTTGTGTATTGTCCATGGCTGCCCAGTACCAGAGCAAGCTACCTTAACCGGATATTTGGTAAAAGACGCAGAAAACAATCAGGTGACCATCAGCCGTCATAAAACACCCCAGGCCAAGACGGTCCTTACCCGCTATCGGGTACTGGAGACCAAAGGACGATTCTCTCTAGTGGAGGTAGATCTCCTGACAGGGCGAACCCACCAAATTCGGGCCCATATGGCATCCATTGGCCACCCTCTGTTAGGTGATACCAAGTATGGGCATAATCGAGACAACAAAGGGACAGGATATCGTTATCAGGCTCTCTGCTCTTATAAGCTGATTTTTTCTTTCATTGGTGAGCCCACACATCTAGAGTATCTCAATGGCAGAGAATTTACCGTGGAGCATATCGGATTTTACGAAGATTTTATCTCCGGTAAGATTCAGTGAGAAAGGAATACAATATGGAAATTACCATCCGGCAGGAACAACCCAAAGATTATGCACAGGTATATCAGGTAGTAAAAAATGCTTTTTTAAATGCGGAACACACCAATGGACGGGAACAGGATCTGGTAGAAGAGCTGCGTCGCTGCTCAGAATTTGTACCCCAACTCTCGCTGGTGGCAGTGGTAGATGGGAATATTGTAGGGCACGCTCTCTTTACGCAAGTACAAATTGGAGTGGAAACCCAGCTTTGCCTGGCGCCATTGGCTGTCGCACCCACATTCCAGCGAATGGGGGTTGGAAAAAATCTGATTGAGGCAGGACATAAAATTGCCCGGAATTTAGGCTATCGCTGCATTATTCTGGTGGGTCATGAAACATATTATCCTAGATTTGGCTATCAGCCAGCGGGTAAACTGGGAATCCAGTGCCCCATTCCCGTTCCTGCGGAAAACTTTATGGTCTGCGCTCTCACCAAAGACCAACCTTTGCCACAGGGAGTGGTTCTCTTTGCCCCACCCCTCAGTGAAGAATAAAAATAGCATCTAAAAAAGCTGTCTGCTATAAAACAGACAGCTTTTCTTGTTGTGTTTCCTTTATTTTTTTATCAGCTGCTCAATGCGGGAGATCTCCGAGCTGTGCATATAAGTATCCACCGAATAGCCAAACAACACTTGATCATATTGGGAAATATCCAAAGTGGATAACATTTCATCTGAAATCGAGGATAGGTCCACTACGGTAATTTGCTGATATTCCACCAATAGAAAAGGCAGATAGCTGATGACTGTATCATCACCAAACAGCAGTAGCTTCCCCGTATAACTGGATGATACATGAATATCTATAATGGGAGACCGGCCTCCAAAATATACATCCATGGGATCTCCCAGATCTGCTGTAAACTGTGGATACAAGGTATAGTAGGTGCGCTGATCATTGTCAGTATAATGGGTCACCTGGTATTCCCTACGGTTCTGAGAGAACCGATACAGGGTGATAATATCCGCCGGTACCTGCTTATATGGAGAACGCTCATAAATGTCCCCATAAAAATTGTGATTGACATGCTCGATTTCGTATTTGTCCAGCCCTCTAATGGAAATACCCACTCTCCTTCCCAGAACGGTATAAAGATAATATCCACCTAGCCCGGTCAGATTAGAATGTGTTTTATAATAAATATACCCATCACTATTGTCAAAAAGTGTGGGATAGACATCAACAGTGGTAACCCGACCCATCAATTGGTTATATACCGATTCAATAAAACTTTTTTGGTTATAAAGGGGGGCAAATTCCGGTACTTCCTGCTGTTTAATGGCACAGGCTGTGGGAATTAGCATGGTATAGGTAGGAATTTGCTTTTGCTCTACAAAATGGAGAATCCCTTGGGTATTGTCATTTACATAGGCATCTACTGGGGGTTGGATATTTTCCAAAAGCATATCATCCAAAATAAAAATATTGTCCTGTTCCACCTGCCCAGCCCAGAGTTTCAGATTCAGGGCCAACTGATCCAAAAAGGTTTTCCCTGGCATATTTTCATGGAAAAAGCTCTCTACAGCGGAAACACCCTGGGTATGAAAGGGCAGTTCCTCCCAGGATGGCAGGTATTCCCATTTTTGCACCGCGGAGAAAAAGCTAAAAATGGGTACCAAAAAAATTAAGCTGAGCATAATAAGAGCGGATATCCGTTTGGAATGCATGCTTTTTCTCCTTTCATCTGTAATATTACACCATAAAGGCAGTGACAACAACCAGCAAAGCAAGATGGAATACTGCTTTGAAGATGTCCACAGCGCCAGCCCATCGTTTGGTGAGCCATTCATCCAAACGATCTACCACACTGGTGCTGAATAAGAGGCACAGAATCAAAAATAGATAGTTGCTGGTCAGAAGATATAAAATACTGTCATTATAAAATGGCAAAGTGGTAATGCCCACCATAGTTTTCAGATAAAACAAGCTTTGGGAAAGGCTCTCCCCCGCAAAAAGGGTATATGAGAAAATAACGATAAAAAATGTAGCAATTCTTTTAAAAATGGAGGGAATGAATGGCAGGATCTTACCATACACATACTTTTCCAACAGGATAAAGACACCAAAATATAGACCCCAGCAGAGGTAATTCCAGGTGGGACCAAACCACAGTCCCATAAGAGCGGAAATCAATAAAATATGGATGATTGGAGCCAGAAAAGCCTGTCGGGGAAACCTTTCCAGTTTTATAGAGAGATTGCGATCAAAGAAATCGTATACTGTAATATTAAAACGCTGCAAAAACTCGGTCACTGTTCTGGCCTGATAAGGGTAGTAAAAGTTTTTGGGCAGATGCACAGAAAAAATACTGCTGATTCCCCTAGCCATATCGCTGTAGGCGGACAAGCCAAAGAAAACACCAAAAGCCAGGCAAACCATCATAGTCCAGACAGACAGAATGGTATGTTCATAGCTTTCCAGGATAGAAAGTGAACGATAAATGGGGAGCATTGTTTGCGCCAGGATGATCCATTTGGATAGTCCGGTGACAAACAGAACAATTCCTTTACTCATACCCGAAAGGGAGGGCGCTGCCTGCTTGATTTGGGGGATAATTTCCTTATAACGGACCAGAGGGCCTGCGTACATCCGGGAAAAGAAACTGGTAAAAAGCAGATAGTCAATCCAACTGGTCTCATAATCTGCCTCCCCTCGGCGCAGGTCCAACAGATACCCTAGCGAGTTGAGAGTATAAAACACCGATCCAATGGGCAGAGTTCCATACCCATGGAAAGGACCAAATACCAAAAAGAATAAAATACCGCAGTTTTTGCCCAAAGCACACAGGAACAAAAATTCCCATCGTCCAGCAGTGCCAACCGAACGTTTCATTGCCTGAATTAGCGCAAAATCCAGGGTAAGAGAACCCAACATCATCCAGAAAAAACGGGCCTCTATCAGATAGGAAAACAGCAGGGAAATGATCAGCAGCGACAACCGTTTGGCGCGTGCAGGCGCAGCCCAAAACAACAAAATGGAAAAGGGCAGGTAGCAATAGATAAAGGATAAACTATCCAAATGCATCTCTTTCCCTCCCATTCTCAGTTCTAAAGCTTCTCAATCAGCTGCTTGTAGCTTTCATAATCCATCATGGTATTTAAAAGTGTTAAAAGTGAATTGGTAGTCAAATGTTCAGGCAGGCCCAGCTCTTTTTGCAACTTGGCTCTGCGCTGGGAGCTATTGGGCCCACCGGTCAGTCCATCCTCATAAAAATCCACTTTGGTAATGGGATGGCCAGAAGCCGGTACATCACTGGTCATTACTCCCGCTTGGGTCAGCGCAGTCAAAATAACTTCCTTTGAGACACCTTCCACTCCCAGCTTTCCTTCAGCGGAGGGGCGGTCTTTCCGGCGTTCCTTTCCCGCAATGTCGGGAATATATGCATGAATGACCTCTCCTTCCCCAATGGCACCAGAAAGAAAGTTCCTGATCCGAAAACCAGCCACATCCGAGTCGGTCAAAATAATCAACCCGGTCTTTTGCGCCAGCAGCCGCAGAAGTTGCAGCTTCTCCTTGTCTCTAAATATCTCAAAACCACCTACGGTTATAATCGTTCCATCTATTATTGAGGACAATTTTATTTTATCATACTTGCCCTCTACTACAATTGCCTGACGAATTTTAATCAATGTCTTCCCTCTTCTTGCAGTGCTATAAAAATTTCAGTAATAGATCGCTCCAAAATAGTACGGCTATCCATTCGGCTGCTTTTCATCTCATAATCCCCATCAGCCAAAATTTCCAAGGAGCGTTTTAAAAAGCGCAATGAATATTTTTGACAGTCCCGCAGCGCGTTGCGCACTCGAAATTCCAAAGCTTTGGGATATCCAAAGGATCGAACAATATCCCCCTGGGCCATTCCGCTGTGCCGGGCAATTTTTGCCCGGTAAAGATCCACAAAGGCACCGGTCAAAGTAAATAGGATTTTACTTTCCGGCTCCCGTAAATATAGGAGCTTGGAAAGGCTGTCCATGGCCCCTTGATAATTTTTGGCTAAAATCTCCTTGGAAAGATCATAGATTTGAGCATCTACTGTTGGAGTGGTGACCAAATCAATATCCTTGCGTGTAATGGTCTGTCCTTTACAGTAAGCCGTCAGCTTATCCACTTCCCCTAAGAGGACCAGCAACTCTGGTGAACAGCGCTCTGTCAAATACAAGGCATCAGCATTCTCTATATTGCAGCCCGCTTTTTCGCATCGTGTCCGTATGGTCTGGACCAAAGCACCCTCTTTGCGGGTATCCAGACAGATAACGCCTCCCAGCCGATCCGCCAATTCCAAAAGGCCCCGGCACTTGGAGGATTTTTTGGGGTTGAACTCCGCCGTTCCCACCCGCAAAATCAATACTGTCCCTTCCTGGGTCTCCTCCATAATCTGCTGGAGCTTCTTCAAATCACCCGCAGGGAGCTTATCTACATCCAGGTCATCCACCAACACACAACGGCCAGGACTCATCAACGGCAGGGACAGAACTGCGTCATACAGCTGGTTGTAATCCATTTTTTTGCTGTCAAATTGATTGTAGTTAAACCCTTCGGTTCCGCTGGCAACTACTTCCTTTACAATAGCCTTTGTATATTGCTCTTTTAGGTAAGCCTCCTGACCATAGAGCAGATAGACCTTTTGTATCGCTTTTTGCCGGAGGGCTTTATTCAGTTCTTGTTCTGTTTGATAAATCATACTTCCTCCGACCTATTGCGTGAAACGAACAATCATTTGCGCTTTGTCCGAACTAAGCTGCCGAAAACGGCAGATGTCCCTGGGCTGTGCTATTTTTATACTGCCATCACTCTCAATTACACCGGTTACCTTATCAGAAACAGGCTCTATTATACCATAGATATCAAAAAATTTTAAGAGGTTGGTCTCGCCTATTTTAATATCCATCCCCATGCCTGGTTCCAAACGTGCCCGAATACCACCCAGCATCTCCAAATCCATTGGTGAAAGCACGCGCAACTCCCCGGTAGCTACCGCACTCAAATAGGATTGACACGCCGGGTCGTCGGGAGCCACCAGATTTACTGGTTGATAAGCCAATATCAGTTTGGCCGCCGCGTCACCCTGGGTAAAAGTTTGATCCGGCAAGATCAGAAGATCCACCTGTCGGATTCCATGCCGGTCCAGTTCATCCAGCAAAATATCCTCCTGCGGGTCCGTACCTACAATGACACAACGATTTCCCCGAACCATCAAAAGAGCACCACTTTCCCCATAGGAAACCAGCCGCACTGTATCCAACATGGCCAACTTCCAGGTGATCAAGGCGATCATCAGGGAAATACCCCACAAAACCGCACCGCTCTTCCACAGAAAAATGGAAGCTTTGCTTTTCCATAAAATAAAAGCGAATCCAGCCGCTGATACCATCCAGATCAGCAGATAAAGATCATTGCAGTAGATCTGTAAGGGAAGCCTGGCCGCCAAATCAGCAATGACCACCATTAATTTCAGCCCCCACACCGCGGGTTTCATTACCATCCCAGCAATAAAAGCAAAACCAGGTATCAGCCCCAAAGAGGAAGCCAGATAACCAAATCCCAGAAGGATGGGAAGCAACGGCAGCACCAAAGGATTGGAAAGAAAACCGGAGAGAGAAAAGTATCCAAAATACAGATACACAAGAGGCAGGGTCAACAGCTGAGCCGCCAAAGTAAAGGCCAGCGTTCCGCTTATGGATTTTACCAGCCTGGGAGCTTTGGGCAGCCAACCCATCAATAACTGCTCCAAGCGGGTTTCAATGGGTTCTCCAAACACCAGCATTCCCATGGTAGACAGAAAGGAGAGCTGCATGGAAACATTCCCTACTGAAAGTGGATTCCAGGTGCCAATGACAATGGCAGCAAATCCCAGTGAGTTCAAGGAATCGCTGCGACGGCCAATCAATAGCCCTACATAATAAACAGTGAGAAGAATAGCGGCACGAATCACCGGGTACCCCAATCCAGACAGGATTGCCAGTCCCCACCCTCCTACAATGGTGAAAAGATAAACTTTCCTGGCAGAAAAGCGCAATGTTTTCAGCAGTTTGGTCAGCAAACCAGTAGCTACAGAAAGATGTAGACCTGAAATCGCGATTACATGGGCAAGACCTGCTTTCGCCATCGTATCATACTGGTTGTCTGTCAAACGGCTGCGGTCACCATAAAGAATCGCAGCCAAAAGGTCTCCAGTGGAATCTGGGATCAGACGCCGAACCGTTTCTATCAATCTTGCACGATAACGGGCAATAAAAGAATAGATTGGTGATACTGGCTCAGAGAAAAAGAGCGGTTCACCATTGGCAAAGCCACTGAGATAGATTCCCTTGGAAAGTTTGTTTCTCCCATACACTGTATCGCTTACAGATGGGGTCACCTTTATCTCCGCCTGAATGGTATCCCCCGGCCTTGGCATCGTATCGCTATGGGTAAGGATCTCCATCCGAATGGGCTTGCCCAAAAGAAAGTAGTCCTCCAGATACCCCTCCACTGTATGGATCATCACAGTACCAGAGCGTTTTTGCTCCATGACCGTTCCAGTAACTGTAATGGTTTGATCCTCCAAAGCGGTCAAGGGCGCTGCCCGCCAGAGAGTAAACAGCAAGGACCACACCAGGCCGCAACTGGCGCTTAAAGCCACCAGCGCCGCCATACGAAAAGGTGATTCCTCTAAGAAGAAACCACAAAATACCGCCACAATTGTGGCCAGTCCAATCCAGACAAGGGCTGCTCCATATCCAAAATAAAAAGCGGCCGCCATCCCAGTAAGATAGGAACATCCTACTAAAAATAGCGGTCGCTTCATAAAAGTACCTCCAAAGGCTGTCGGGTCAGCAGGCCTCAATGACCTGACATTTATTCATGAAAGAACAGTGGCAGCGGTGCCAAAAACTGAATATCGGTACGCTTGGCCGCGTCTCCTTCAGCCAGAACAGCTGCCCGGCCTACAATTTGACCTTGGGCCTTCTCCACCAGCTGCTCCAAAGCGGAGAGGGATTCACCTGTGCTGATTACATCATCTACAATCAGCACCCGTTTCCCCTTCAGCGCAGCCATATCGTCCATATCCAGGTACAAGGTCTGCTGACGGGCTGTGGTAATGGATTTCACATCCACAGCCACTGGTCTCTTCATGTAAAGCTTTTGGCTTTTACGGGCGAGAATATACGGTTTACCTGACTGCCGGGACATCTCATAGGCCAGGGGAATACCTTTGGATTCCGCTGTAATGATAACATCATGCTCCGGCACGATTTTCAGCAGCTCTGTGGCACAGGCTATGGTCAGCTCAACATCTGAAAACATAATAAAAGCCGCAATGGACATTTTTTCATTGACAGGGCAGATATGCAGCTGACGTGTCAGTCCAGCTACCTGTAGGGTATACATCTCTTCCATAGTATTCGTTCACTCCTAATTATTCCAGCGGTGCGTCAACTACAATTAGCCGGGAGGCCAAGCCAAAGAACGGCCTGCCAGTACATGAAAATGCAGATGGCCTACCGATTGGCCAGCGTCCTGGCCACAGTTGGTAACAACACGATAGCCCTGTTCCAAATGCAGTTCCTTGCTCAACTGTGCGATAACCGCAAAAATATGGGCAACTACTTTGCTGTTCTCTTCGGTAATGGCTGCGGGAGATGGAATGTGTTCCTTAGGGATCACCAGAAAATGTACCGGAGCCTCAGGGGCAATGTCATAAAAGGCCAGCACTTGATCGTCTTCATAGACCTTTTTGGACGGGATCTCTCCAGCTACGATTTTACAAAACAAACAATCCATCTTCTCTCCTCCTTTCTCCTATAGGATGTATTCCTCTTATATTTTACTTCTTTTGAATCATTTTTTCAATAATACTGGGGATTTGTACGAAAGCTTCATCCAGTTTAAAGATTTCCGAAGCGCCTCCCATAGCAGTGTCGGGCTTACCACCGCCAGAACCGCCAACCAAAGCGGTAACTTCCTTCATCAGTTTGCCAGCGTGCACGCCATTGGCTACAGCCTCAGGGCCACATGCGGCGGCTAAAGTTGCCTTACCGTCCTGAATGGTGCCCAAAATCGCTACCATACGGGGAGCGTTGGACTTAATTTTGTCAGCCATTGCCCGCAAAGCATCCGGTTTCGTGCCGGTAAATACCGCGTAGATTACTTGAACCGGGCCAACTTCCTGGGCGTTGTCAAAGAGTCCATCCACCTGGAGGTCAGCGATCTTCTGATTAAGTCGCTCAATTTCTTTGTCTTTCGCCTTCAGCTCGGATACTACTGTAGAAACTTTGGCAGGAATTTCACCATGGCTGCCTACCTTCAAGGTGGTGGCCACATCAGAAAGCATGGCATTGGTATCGTCAATGAGCCGCAGCACACCCCGTCCGGTAACCGCTTCAATTCGACGGACACCAGCCGCTACAGAAGACTCTTTGAGAATCTTAAACAGACCAATTTTAGAGGTGTTGTCTACATGGGTACCGCCGCACAGCTCAATAGACCGGCCGCCAGCGTTGCAAACCCGAACTACATCGCCGTATTTTTCGCCGAACAGAGCCATTGCGCCCATTTCTTTGGCCTCATCCAAGCTCATGGTAGATACATTGACATCCAAAGCGGAGAGAATCATATCATTGACCAGATACTCAACCCGATCCAGCTCCTTAGGGGTCATGGCGCTGAAGTGAGAGAAGTCAAAACGGCAGATTTCATTGTCTACCATAGAACCTGCCTGGTGTACATGGTTACCCAATACCTCACGCAGAGCCTGCTGTAACAGATGGCAAGCGGTGTGATTGCGCATAACAGCACGTCTACGGTGTACCGCAATACAGGCGCGTACTGTCTCATCCACCGACATCATGCCGGAAACCATCTAACCAATAAGCATGAAATGGCCGGTGGCGGATTTTTTACAATCCAGAACCTTAAACATGCATTTGCCGCTGATGATCACACCCATATCACCGCACTGGCCGCCGCTCTCCGCGTAGAAGGGAGTCCGGTCCAAAACAATGATGGCCTTCTCCCCTTCGCTGACCGCGTCTACCAGCTGATTGTCCACTACAATCCCTGTGATTGTGGCATCGCACTCCATCTGCTCATAGCCTACAAATTCGGTCTTTCCAGGCAAGGTAGAGACCACATCACCTTCCCAGCCCATGTCACCCAAAGCGGCACGAGCGGCGCGAGCCCTTTCTCTCTGCTCGTCCATAAACCGTTTAAATTCTTCCTCGTTGATTTCAATGGCGTGCTCCGCAACAATTTCCCGGGTTAAATCCAGCGGGAAACCAAAGGTATCGTACAATTTAAAAGCAATTTCACCGGACATGACTCTGTGCTGATCCTTGGCAGCTTCCGTTTCAATCCGATCCATAATGCTGTTGAGCAATTCCATGCCCTGGTCAATGGTCTTGGCGAAGCGCTCCTCCTCCATCTGGATAACTTTGACAATATAATCCTTATTCTCTACCAGCTGAGGATAGGCAGTGGCGTTCTCCTTAATAACAGTCTGGCACACCTGATACAGGAAGGGCTCATGAATACCCAACAGGCGGCCATGACGGGCAGCACGACGAAGCAAACGGCGCAGTACATAGCCTCTTCCCTCATTGGAAGGAACTACGCCATCTCCAATCATCATGGTTGTACTGCGGATATGATCGGTAATAACACGCAGGGATACGTCGATTTTTTCATCTCCTGCCTTGTATTTTACACCAGCGATATCACAGACATGCTGCATGATATTGGCAACAGTATCTACCTCGAACAGGTTTTCTACACCCTGCATGATGCAGGCAATTCGCTCCAGACCCATACCGGTATCAATGTTGGGATGCTCCAGAGGGGTGTAGTTCCCATTGCCATCCGAATCGAACTGGGTAAATACCAGGTTCCAGAACTCTACATAGCGGTCACAGTCACAGCCGACACCACAGGTGGGCTTGCCACAAGAATATTTCTCTCCACGGTCAAAATAGATCTCGGAGCAAGGGCCGCAGGGACCAGAGCCAATCTCCCAGAAGTTGTCCTCCTTACCCAGACGGACAATGCGTTCGGGGGCTACGCCTACTTCCTCGGTCCAAATTTTGTAGGCCTCATCGTCATCCAGGTAAATAGTAACCCACAGGCGGTCCACAGGCAGTTTCAGATCCTGGGTGATAAACTCCCAAGCCCAGCGGGTAGCATCCTTCTTGAAATAATCCCCAAAGGAGAAGTTGCCCAGCATCTCAAAATAGGTGCCATGACGGGCGGTTTTTCCCACACGCTCAATATCAGGAGTACGAATACATTTCTGGCAGGTGGTTACCCGCTTGTTGGGAGGTGTCTCCAATCCCATAAAGTATTTTTTCAAAGGCGCCATGCCGGAGTTGATCAGCAGCAGGCTTGCGTCATCCTTGGGAACCAAAGGCGCGCTAGGCAAAATGGTATGGCCTTTGCTTTCAAAGAATTTCAGAAAGCGTTCTCTCAGTTCGTTTACACCAGTCCACTCCATAAAATTCACATCCTCTTTTCTCTGATTTTACCAGGTGATGTCGGCGGCACAGGACAGATGGCAATAAAAAAAGCCCTCGTCCAACCAATGGGACGAAAGCTGCCGAATCTGTTCCGTGGTACCACCCAACTTGCGCCTGCCAGGCAGACGCCACTCATATGATGTAACGTATCAAACGCCACGACTTGTCTCGCCGCAGTGCTCAGGGATGGCTTTCTGCCCACAGCTACAGGCTGATTCCACCAACACAGCCCTCTCTGGAGGTATCTGAACCGGACAGATGATTCCCTTCATCGCATCTCAACCATTTTCACTTACTCATACATTATACCGCCCCCAAAAAAGATTGTCAACGACTCTTGCCATGACCTTTTTTCTAAATTTTTCTCCCCTTTCTTCCCTATTTTGGGCACTGCGACCAGAGTGAACTTTCTCCTCTCATTTCCCATAGAAATGATTGTCCCCTCTTTGCCCCTATGTTATAATGAAAACATATTCTAAAATTCGTCAAAAGGAATTTATAAAAGAAAAAGGAGTGTTCTTTGTGGCTGCTCGAAATCTTTTGGTAGCACAGTCCGGCGGACCCACTACTGCCATTAACGCCAGCTTAGCTGGGGTTATCGCAGAGTGTATGCGCCATCCTGAAATCGGTATAGTATATGGCGCTCTCAATGGAATTCAGGGGATTTTAGACCATCGTCTGATTCGTTTGGACACCCAGTTTCACAGCGCGGATGATTTTCGTTTGCTGGAAGGCACCCCTTCCTCCGCATTGGGTTCCTGCCGGTTAAAAATGCCCTCTCTGGCTGATGGACGGGAAAAATACCAGGCCATATTGGACGTATTCCGGGCCCTGGATATTGGCTATTTTCTGTACATCGGCGGAAATGACTCGATGGATACCGCAGATAAAATGGCCCAGTTCTGCCGGGAAGCCGGAGAGGATATCAAGGTCATCGGCATTCCTAAAACCATTGACAACGACCTTGTGGGAACTGACCACTGCCCGGGATTTGGCTCCGCCGCCAAATACATTGCCGCCACCCTTCAGGAGATTGTATGCGACGCCCAGGTCTACCCGGTCAAGTCGGTCAATGTAGTGGAGATTATGGGACGAAACGCCGGCTGGCTCACTGCCGCCTCCGCTCTGGCACGTCTCCATGGAAGCAAGGCTCCCCAGCTCATCTACCTTCCTGAGGTTCCCTTTGATCCGGAGCAGTTCCTTTCTGATCTAAGAAAAGAACTGGACAAACAGGACAGTGTAGTTGTAGCAGTCTCGGAAGGGGTCAAGCTGGCCGATGGCCGGTATGTGGCCGAGTCCACCCAAAGCGGTGCAGTTGACGCCTTTGGTCACAAATATCTGTCCGGTGTCGGCAAGTACTTGGAACAGATGATTTCCGCCAAGGTCGGCTGCAAAGTGCGTTCCATTGAGCTCAATGTAATGCAGCGGTGCGCTGCCCATATTCTTTCCAAAACCGATATTGAGGAGGCCCGTCGTGCCGGTGAGGAAGGCGTCAAACAGGCCCTTGCGGGAAATACCGGTGTAATGATGACTTTTGAACGGGTATCCGATTCTCCCTATCTGATCAATGTAGGGACCATTCCCCTCTCTCAGGTGGCCAACGGAGAAAAGAAAGTACCTTTGGAGTGGATTACCCCCGAAGGCAACAATGTAACCCAAGAGGCTGTGGATCATATCCTGCCTTTGATTGCCGGGGAGATCCCCCAGCCATCCCGTCATGGAATACCTCTGCATTTCCATTTTGACCAGACTGTTGTAAAATTTTAGAAAGAGGGCTTTTCTGTGTTTTCCATCTCCTTTTCTCACCAACTTCTGTCCAAGGAAGAACTTACCACAAAATATTGTGATGTTCCCCGCTTTCTGGAGTTTTGCAAAAGCTGCCGAAATTACGGTACCCGCTGGAGCTGTCCGCCTTTGCATATAGAGGCATCCCAGTACCTTGCGCCCTATAGTAGAGTCTGGATTTTGGGAGCTCAAACCATTTTTACTTCCCAGACCATCCTGGAGGCAGATACCCCTGAAAAAATCAAGGAGGTCACCAGGGAAACTCTGGGCCCTGTCAAAAAGACGCTGTGTGAAACCCTGCTGGAGTTGGAACAGAAAATTCCAGGAAGCCGCAGCCTCTTTGTGGGTGGATGTGAACACTGCACCCCCTGTGCCAGGACACAAAATCAGCCCTGCCTGCACCCAGAGCTGATGCGCTACTCTTTGGATGCCCTGGGATTTGATCTTTCAGCACTTACCAGTGATTTATTGGGGATCGAGTTACAATGGGCAAAGGAGAGCTTACCTCCCTATTACACCTTAATTAACGGCTTTCTCCTTCCTGCAAAAGCTATGGAGACCAAAGAGGAACTGTTTGGTTTGTTTCAGAAGCTACTTAAAAACCGTCTGGCCAGTATATAAAAAACTTAAAACGCCTCCCAGCTTAAAATTGCTGGGAGGCGTTTTTTATTTTGATCTGTTTATTTCATTTAAAATTTCCTGGGCGATCTCCTGTACCGTGCGCCCATCCGTTATAATTTTGGGAATATCCATGTCCTGGTAAAGAGGCAGCCTCTGTAAACTGCGCTGAATGCAGTCCTCTGTACGCAGTCCCTGGGAAATATCTCCCTGAATTCTTGCTACCAGCGTCTCAGGAGAACAGACAAGGGCAAAAACAGAAAGCTGACAATCTTCCAGTGAAAGCCGGGCAATGACCGAGTTGAGAATGGACTGCTCCTGTATGACCCAACAAAACAGAATGTTTTCTAAAACGGAACACCGGAGAAACTGATTTAAAAGGTAAGCGATGTTGTCCAAAACCATGTTTTTTGTTTCCTGGTTCACAACAAAGGGGTGCATATCCCAACACCAATCTCCATCCAAAAAAACGCAGGCAGGCAATTTGGTTTTCAGCAAATTACATACAGTGGTTTTCCCCACTCCCATGGGACCACAGACAATAATCAGATGTTTCATAGGACCTCCTTCTGTTTTCAGGCATGAGAATTTACCAAATGGAATATATATTAAATCGAAATGGAGGAATGGGCAATGGCGTTTTCAGATCGCGAGCTTTTAGCTCGCCTGATTATGTGTGAAGCCGGCGGCGAAGGAGACAACGGTATGCGTGCCGTTGCCAGTGTGGTGATGAACCGAGTAAACGCCCCCGGAGGTGAATATGCCCGAACCGGCCAAGGAAACATCCGAAAAATCATTTTGCAGCCGGGGCAATTTGTCTGTGCCTCTGAGACCGAAAGAGGCCAGTACAACCCACAAAATATTTATAACATGAATCCGGAGGCGATTCACTATGCCATTGCTGATTGGGCCATAGCGGGAAACCGGTTGCTGGGGCTTGGGCAGGCCCTTTGGTTTTTCAATCCCTACTCCCCCCTATGTCGTGACAACTTTCCCAGCGAAGTGGGTTATTTTGTCACCCGAATTGGAGACCACTGTTTTTACAATCCCACTGACGCCTATTATAACACTTGAGCAGAAAGAGGGTATTTTTATTTATGCAGCCTGATAACAACCAATTGAGCAACATCATGCAGAACAATCCACAAAATATTACTGCTCCAGAAACCACCAGCGAATTCTATGCCGAATCTTTTCTTGGTGTACTGGAAAAGAGTATTGGCTACTGGATCAGCTGTGCGTTTCTGATTGGCACCAACATTCTGGTGGAAAAAAGCGGCATCCTGTACGCTGCCGGCATCAATTTTTTGACATTGTATAATCCTGATAATGACCGCTATACCATTTGTGATTTTTATGCCTTGAAATTTGTTACCGTTTTTAACAGCAAATCCAAGCCGTCTAGAAATCAATCAGGAAATCGCTATACATCCAACTATGGACGCATGGGATAAAAATTTAAGCAAAAAGGTCTCCGGCAAAATGCCTGGAGACCTTTTTATTTAATCGTGTTTGATGGCTTCCAAAGCGGAGATCTGCACCGCGCGGTTGGCTGGATAGTACCCAGAAACCAAACCAATACAAGTTGCAAATGCCAACCCAAAAAGCACCAACCATGGAGGAATTATAGACACTGTGGAACCAGCTCCCGCATAGCCTCCCATACTGGAACCGATGCTAAAGCCAAAAAAGTTCATTAGGAAGGAGACAATAAAGCTGACAATTACGCCGATGACACCGCCTCCAAAACCAATACAGCCGGCCTCCATCAGGAAAACAGTCCGAATGTCATCTACAAAGCAACCCAAAACCTTCATAACGCCAATTTCTCTGGTGCGCTCATAAATGGACATTACCATAGTGTTGGTAATACCCAAAGCTGCTACAAAGAGAGAAATGGCCGCAAGGCTACCCAGTACCAGCTGTTGCTGACGTACCTGCTCCTGCATGGGTTTACGGATACTTTCCATAGAAGAAGTTTGGAAGCCCATATCCTGGATGGCCTCCTCCACTTCGGCTACATACTGCATATCAGTAACTTTGACCTTGGCCTCCTGATAGCCACTGTCCTCGGTCTTTTTGATTCCATTTGCCCTATAGTAATCGGAAGCGATCTTTTTCAGATCGGTGATATCCATAAAAGCACCCTGTGAGGTCTGGTATCCTTTGCTCCAATCCTCTACCATAGTACCGCCATAGGCCACTTTAAACTCATACTCTTTGGCGGTATCTTTCTGCTTTTCGGTTCGGATCACCAACTTATCTTTCTTCAAATCTACAAAGGGGTCCTTGATGTTGCCGTTAGCATCCGGATAGGGGTCCACACGATTATAACCTGGACGCTTTTTTGTATCCTGGAACTGATAGGCTGCTTTTTCACCAAACACCACAGTGTAGGGCGCGTCGCCTTCAGTCAAACCAGTTCCATCCTTTAGCTGATAGCCTAGAGCAGCAAATGCCTCAGGATAAATACCCACCACATTGTACATGTACATCTTGTAGCGGTCATTTTTTCCGGCATACATGGTAATGTTGATGTTATAGTCCTGATAAAAAGGTGTGGCCACCTCGACATGGGGCAATGCCAAGATCTGAGCCATAGCCTTGTCGTCCAGAGTAGTCTGACCTCCATAATTGTAAATATCAATCATGGTTAAATCACCCATCTGGGCCAACATTTCTTCCTGGCTCTTATTCATGCCTACGCCAATGGAAATCATGACAATAATGGCGCTGGTGCCCACCACTACACCGGTAACAGTCAGTAGAGTACGCACTTTCCGCCGGGTCAGATTGCGCAGACACATGGTAATCAGATCAAATATCTTCATCGAAGATCTCGCTCCTCTTTGCCTTTATCTTCATTACGGTAAGATATCCACTCATTCCCGCAATGACCAAGGCGGACAATCCAAGGCCGATGTTTTTCGCTGTCCAGGGAGAAGCCTCTTCCACTTCCCCATCTACAGGCATACCCTGATTGGGGTCCTCACCTGGGAAAGGATCAACAGGCATTTCATAACCCTGTACCTCAATGGTAAAAGGCTTAGTAACTTCCTTGATGTTCATATTGGAGTCCTCATAACTGATGACAATCTCACCTGTTATGGTGCCGGGCTCTGAAGCGGTAATATAGAAGTCAGCTGAGCTTTCTGTACCGGAAGCTACATTTCCAATAAACTGTCTCTCGCCATTGTTGGAGATATTGCCACGCAACTCCGCAGTTACATTGTAAATATCTGCCTTACCTTTATTGACAAAGGTAGCGGAAAGGGGATATTCGTCTCCCTGATACAACATGGTTGGAGTTTGCAGTTCATTTACAGTAAAGCGATCCGGCTGTGTAATGGGAATCGAGATACTTTCAGCAGATTCCCCGCTTTTACGGGTATCATTGGCCAAATATTGGAAGCTGAAGTTAATATTGATTGGATAGGACTGTGCTTTGGCGCTAGGCATCGCTTGTAGGTTGAGTACCTTGCTGATAGACTCTCCAATCTTTAAGCTGTCAATATAAAAAGAGTTGGAAGAACTGGTAATGGAAAATCCCTCGCCAGTATCAATTTTCATAATGATATTTTCCAAGTTGTAGCGATCACTGGTATTTGTGAAAGTCAGATCCAGATCAAAGCTCTGACCAGCAGCCACCTGCAGAGCTCCATAGTCATAATTGCTGACAATAATGTGAGGGGTCAATGGGTCCAGGTTCAGCTCCTCATCATCGTCATCTTCATTGTTATCCGGCTGTTCTACATATTCCTTGCACTCAGACATAGTGACAGTGACAGTCTGCTCAAAGTTTTCGCCATTAATGTAATAGCCATATGTAAAGGTGATTGCCTTGCCAACACCGGTATACTGCATCTTAGTCAAAGTAACCTCAAAGGCCAGCTTGCCACCCGATACCTCAGTGGGAGTAATAATGATCTGGCTAGCAATTGGATCACTGGTGGTGGTATCACTTTCCTGATAGGCCTTAAAAGAGCTACTGTGGAGATTGACATAAGGCTTTTTGCCACTGTCGATTTCACTGTACTGGAAGTTGGGATCAATGACTGTAACGAAAATATTCGCTCTTACCCCTTTGGAAATACTGGTCAGTGCCTTGTTGGTACGATCGGTATTGTCATAGGAAGAAGAACTTTTATAGGAAGTCAATTTATAATCGCTGACCAAAGGTTCTTTCCCAGTGGAGGCCTCTTTGATTTTTACAGAGAAGGTATCCCCTTCCCCCCACACACCAGAGGGTTTGGTAAGAGTCAAACCGCCGTAGGTAATCGTATTGCCGCTGATAGTAAAACCGGCTCCCTGCTGCAAAATTTCTGTCCGCCGAGAGGGCTTGACAACTGTCAGAGTAAACTGGTCGCCTTCTTCTGCTTTTCCTACAGTAAAATCGAAGGTACCTTCTTCGTCAAATTCATTTCCATCCGGTGTTCCGGTTGGATTAACACCTCGATGGCCTGTTCCAAGAAGCGGAACAAAATCCGCAGCCTGGACCAACAACGGGAAAACAGCGGACATGGTCCCCAAAACCATCAAAATCGCAAGGGTCAAGGGTATGACTCTTTTGAGTACGTTCATTTTTACAAACCTCCATTTGATCAGCGAGTAACCGCTTTTTCAACATTATTCATTTATTATGTGGCTGATATTATACTGGACTATCTGTCTGCTCTGACGTTGGTTGTGATGCCACGTCATCAATTACAGGCTCCGTCGGGACCTCAGTCTGGTCAGCTGGCAACGGTTCTTCCTTTGGCGTCGCATCTTTCTGCCCTGTATCAGGCTGGTGGGATAAAACTTCTGAAGGTACATGCTTCCCATCAGTTTTTCCATGTTCTGCCGCCTTTACGCCTGTCTGTTCCTTTTCCGCCATATACTGAGCTTTGATTTCTTCCGCGTTCATGCGGTCTACAATAGAAACATTCTCCACATCGCTGACAATCTTTCCATCAATCAGCGTAATAATCCGGTCAGCATATTGAGCCAAATATTGATCGTGGGTTACCAGAATAAAGGTTTGATTGTTTTCCCTGGAAATACGCACCATCATCTCCATAACTTCCAGTGTGGTTTTGGTGTCCAGGTTACCGGTGGGCTCGTCGGCGAAAACAATTTTGGGTTTAGCTACAAATGCCCGGGCTATACCCACCCTTTGTTGCTGACCACCTGACATCTGACTGGGACGATGGTGGGCGCGTTCAGCCAATCCAACTTCCTTGAGCATCTGCATGGCTCTCTTATTCCGCTCCCGTAACCCCACTCCTCGAAACATAAGAGGCATGGCTACATTTTCCAAAGCGGTATTGGAGGTCATCAGGTTATAGGACTGAAAGATAAACCCAATATTGCGCTGTCGAAACTTGGCCAATTGATTTTCTGAAAAAGTAGAAATATTGTGTTTTCCTATGTACACGCATCCTTTGGTAGGCTTTTCCAAACCGGCCAACTGATTGAGCAAGGTGGATTTACCGGAACCAGAAGTACCCAATACACAGCAAATCTGCCCTCGGCCAATTTCCAAATTAATGTCATTGAGCGCAACCACACGCTCGCTGCCTACAGCATAAACTTTTCTGAGGTTTCTTACACTGATAATGGTATCCAAACTCATCCCTCAAATTCTTATTCACTCATAATCGTAATCTACCATATATAGTAACATATTCTCTGGCGATTACTGCATTTATTTACAAGATATTTTCCTTGGAAATGGTACTACAGGTAAATATACCACAAACACGCCTTTGAATCAATCTAGCTATAAAAAACAATAGATTTCTTCTGTATTTCTCATAAAAAATAGATGGACCAGGCTAGAGCCTGGTCCATCTATTTTATCGTGTATTGATTGCTAAAACCTCTCCAGATTCGCTTTAGCATAATCCTCATCCGATACTCTCTCTTCCCATCGAGTGCTTCCCTGTTCCGCTGGAACTTCAACAGCCAGATGGGAAAACCAGCTGTCCTCTTTGGCTCCATGCCAGTGTTTTACCCCCACTGGGATGTTTACCACATCACCGGGAAGAAGCCGCTGAGGCGCCTTATTCCACTCTTGGTAAAACCCCTGTCCGCCTGTACAAATTAAAATTTGTCCGCCGCCTTTTTGAGCGCAATGGATGTGCCAGTTGTTTCGGCAGCCAGGCGCAAAGGTCACATGAAAAATTCCAACCTGGCTATCGGATACAGGAGCGAGATAGCTCTCCCCTGTAAAATATTGGGCAAAAGCGCTGTTAGGTTCTCCTATGGGGAACAAGAGGGTTTTCTCGTAGTCTGTTTTCTCTTTCTCTCCCCCATTTTCTGTATTCCATACCTCTTTTGCCATATAAAAAGCTGCCCAAGCTTTAGGCCAACCAGCATAAAAAGCACTCTGGGTCAAAACTTCAGCAATTTCCTCTTTGGTTACTCCATTTTTCTTGGCATTTTCCAAATGATACCGAAACGAGGAGTCTACCAGTCCCTGAGCCATCAAAGCAGTCACTGTGACCAGAGACCGATCCCGCAGAGAAAGCTGCTGCTCCCGACTCCACACCTCTCCAAATAAAATATCATCATTGAGATGGGCAAACACAGGAGCAAACTCTCCCAACGCTTCTCTGCCGGCCGTTTGTTTTACTGCCATTGCTCTTTCGCCTCCACCTACATACTGGCCTTTAAAATTTGAATAATCTCCTGCTGATTCAATCGACGGTATCCACCATCCAAAATGAAAGAACCCTGGGCGATGCCTTCCAACATATCTTCTGTCACGCCCAATTGACTTAAATGCATCACAAGCCCCAGCTCTTTCATCCAGTCTTCCATACGGTTCAGTCCCTCTGCGGCAATTTCCTCATCGGTTTTTCCCTCAGTAGGCACATCCCAAACCTCTGTGGCAAAACGCTTAAACTTTCCTAAGCCATAGGGACAGATGAAACGATAGTAGGCCATCGAAACCGCGGACAAGGTCATGCCATGGGTTGCGTTGGTGTAAGCACCCACCGATTGTCCAATCATGTGTACCATCCAATCGGTCGCTTTTCCCTTTGCCAGCAGGGTGTTCAGCGCCCAGGTAGCTGTCCACATAATGTTGCTGCGGGCCTCATAATCCTGGGGATTTTTTATGGCGATACGGCTGCTGTGAATTAAAGAGCGCATCAAACCCTCTGCTATATAATCAGTGGTATTGTCATCGGTTCCCGAAAAATACTGCTCGGTAATATGATTCATAATGTCATAGATTCCGGCCACCATCTGATTCTGCGGCAACGTATAAGTCCATTTTGGATTGAGGATGGAAAACTTCGGAAATACGTTTGCCCCAAATACATGCCCAATTTTTTTGTTCTCTTTGGGATTGGTAATGACCGCGCCCCCGTTCATCTCAGAACCAGTACCTGCCATTGTTAAAATACAGCCTACCGGTATAATCTTGTTGTCCACATCCTCCATGCGAAGATAGTATTTTTCCCAGGGGTCTTCCTCACACCAGGCGCTGACAGATACCGCTTTGGCATAATCACAAACCGAACCACCGCCTACCGCCAAAATGAAATCCACATGATTGCTTCGGGCCATTTCACACCCCTCGTACAGTTTTTCTACAGTGGGATTGGGCATGACACCAGGCAGTTCAAAAACCTCTTTTCCACACTTTTTAAGAATTTCGGTCACCTGATTGTACAACCCCGATTTCACAATAGAACCACCACCATAGGCCAACAAGACCTTGTTGCCAACTGCAGCAAGCTCTGTGCTCAAAGAGTCCAGCGCTTCCTCCCCAAAATAAATACGGGTGGGATTGTTGTACACAAAAGTACCTAACATTGTTTTATTCCTCCTTACAAAATGACGTTTTTCTTTTGATCTGATGGATTACAAAGTCCAGGCAGTCAATTCGTTTTTGTTCTTGATGCAGCGCGTCCAGCAACTGCTTTCGATGACACATGAGGAGATTCTGTCCCCGTTGATAACAGCCAGTCTCCATGCAAATCAGAAACTGTTCTACCATTGCCTCGTTACAGCCAGCGTCATTGAGACACTCCCGCAAAGTGTGTTGGTCCAACGAATATTCCATATTCCCCTCACTCCAGAGAAAATGTTACAGTGACATTTCCTTGCCCTACCGCCTCTGCCAATCCACTTGGATCATCGATCCGACCCAAGTCGGTATAGCGGTAACTTGAGGTAAAGGTCTGATAGAACAGCACCACATAACTACCATTGTACAGCATAAGATCTCCACACTGAATCTCTGAGGGTAAATAGTCATCGGTTGGAAACTCCTGATCAAAATGAAAATATTTTTCGTTTTGATTGAGCTCCTGCATTTTCAAAGTTAAAGGCAGCATCTCCTGAAAAGTTTTAGCAGCCTCTGTATCGGACAGTGTAGCAGAAAACACCTGATCTCCTATGGATACAGTGATAGAAGAATTTGGTTTACCGACATTTTCTTGGGGTAGTTCGATCTCTGACTCAGGAGCCTGAGAACTACTGGACGAAACTTGGTCTGCGATGGCAGACGTTTGGTGTGGTGTCTGCTGGGATTGTGAAGCACACCCACCCAAGGCAAATAGACAAGTGAAAATAAGCAGTCCAATCCGGCACATAGTTCTTCCTCCTTTCCGATTTCAGTTTTAGTATAGCTTACGGGGAGTTAAATAACAAATATCTATATTAAATATATAGATATGCTTGTTAGCTATATCAATCTTTGTTATACTACTTCTATGCAATAAGGAGGGAATTTTTATGGAACTTCGTGTTTTACGATATTTTCTCGCAGTCGCCAGGGAGGAAACGATTTCTGGAGCGGCAGCCTACCTGCATTTATCTCAGCCTTCTCTGTCCAGGCAACTGATGGATTTAGAGGAAGAATTGGGTAAAAAGCTCTTTATTCGAGGCAATCGGCACATCACCCTCACCGAAGAGGGAGAACTGCTCCGTAGACGGGCGGCGGAAATTATCACTTTAGTGGAAAAAACCGAGGCTGAATTGGAAGGCTCTCAAGAAATGATTTCCGGGGACATCTATATTGGAGGCGGAGAGACTGAGGCGATGAAACTGATCGCTTTGGCAGCTAAAAACCTGCAGGAGACATATCCCCGTATTCGCTACCATCTCTATAGCGGTAACGCAGACGATGTAATGGAGCGGTTAGACAAAGGGCTGCTGGATTTTGGCCTGATGATCGAACCCTTTAACAAACAAAAATATAATTTTATGAAACTGCCTGCCACAGACAGATGGGGTGTACTCATGCGCAAAGACAGCCCATTGGCCTTGCGGGAAACTATAACCCCTCAGGACCTGTGGGACCTGCCGCTGATTACTTCTCGTCAAACCATGATGATGTATGAGCTGCCTGGGTGGATAAAAAAGCAGCCTGAAGACTTAAACATCGTAGGTACTTATAATTTGATTTACAACGCCTCCTTGATGGTAAATGCGGAGGTGGGATATGCTCTCTGTATTGATAAACTGGTATCTACCGGGGAAAACAGCTCTCTGTGCTTTAAGCCTCTGTCCCCGGAACAGCGGGTGGGGATTGATCTGGTGTGGAAAAAGTATTCTGTTTTTTCCAAGGCTGCCAGCTTATTTTTGGAGTGTATCGCTTATGTGATAGAACAAGCAGAAAAATAATTGACATTTGTCTCCTGGATGATTAGACTGATGAAGAACTAATTTTTTGGCAGATTTTCCTAGATAGGAGAGAAAGCAATGGTAACTTCTACAAAAAACAGATTGATCGATTGGATAAAAAAGGAGATGGTACTTTGTATCGCCTTTCTTTGCGCCTTAATTTCTGCCTTTCTGGTTCCTCCCAGCGGCGAATATCTGGACTATATTGATTTTCGAGTGCTATGCCTGCTTTTCTGTCTGATGGCTGTGGTAGCGGGGTTGCAGAAATGCGGTGTTTTCGCGGTATTGGCCCAAAAACTTTTAGGTGGCGAAAAGAAAATCCGATTCTTACTGCTGATTTTGGTGCTGCTTCCATTTTTCAGTTCCATGGCCATTACCAATGATGTGGCCCTAATTACCTTTGTCCCCTTCGCCATTTTAATTCTCACTTTAATTGGTCGGGAGAACTATCTGATTCATGTGATTGTTTTACAGACCATTGGGGCCAATCTGGGCAGCATGGCCACTCCTGTGGGAAACCCACAAAATTTATTTCTCTACGCCAAATACAATTTAAGCGCCGGAAACTTTTTCGGTTTGCTGCTGCCTCTTACCCTCCTCAGCCTGTTTTTGTTGGTTGCCGCCGCCGTCTGCTGTAAAAACGAAACTATTTCTGTACATTTTTCCGGTGAAGAACAGTTGGCTGCACCGTCTCGTCTTCTGGCCTACCTGGCACTCTTTCTCCTGTGTTTGCTATCGGTATTCCGAATTCTGCCTTATCAAATTTTAACTGGGTGTATTATTGCTGCGCTGCTGCTGATGGATCGACAGCTGTTTAAGCAGGTGGACTACAGCCTGCTGCTTACCTTTGTCTGTTTCTTTATTTTTGCCGGAAATATGGGCAAACTGGAAGAAATCCGTTCCCTGCTGGCCAAGATGCTGGAACAAGGTGCCCTGTTTCCTTCCATCTGCGCCAGCCAGATCATCAGCAATGTACCGGCCGCCGTCCTCCTCTCAAGTTTTACCAACGACTGGAAGGGCCTCTTGCTGGGCACAAATATTGGAGGCCTGGGCACCCCCATCGCCTCGCTGGCAAGCCTGATTTCCTTAAAGCTCTACATGAAATACCCAGGAGCCAAACCTATGCAGTATCTTTTTTACTTCTTAGGAGCAAATCTATTGGGACTCATAATATTGATTCCCTTTTCTCTTTTTCTGCAATAAAAAACAGAGGCTGTACATCACAGCCTCTGTTTTTTGTTATTTATCTCGAACCATTTGAATATAATCCAAACGTGTAAATCCCTTTTTCTCATATAGATGCATGGCCCCTACGTTCTCCTTACAGACCTCCAAACGCAGCCGCATTGCCTTTTGTCCATAGGTATCAGTCAGCCAATCCATTACAGCGCTCCCCATCTTTTGTCCCCGAAACTCCGGAGCGACATATAGTTCCTCAAGAATAACCACTTCCCCACCTGCCTCATTGCTCCAGGTGAAAGAAAGCAAAACATAGCCGGCCGGTTTGCCCTGCTGCTCAATGATGACTCCTCTGGCGTAGGGCGTGCCGTCACAAACTGCCTGAAAAGTGGCGCGCATGTTTTCCTCGCCAATCGAGTGTAAAGTTGCTCCTCCAGAGTAAAAATCCTTGGAGAAATCACGATAAATCTCCCAGTCTGAAGCAACAAAATCCCGCAAAATCATTCTATTCCTCCTTTGCACAATGATCTGATTTCATCGGGTACTTTTCAGTATACTGGAAGATATATTTCCCGTCAACAGACCCAAAGCTGCAATCCTTTAAAATCGTTCATAAATTGTTCTTTGACTTCTGTTAGCCAGGAGTATATACTATTTTATTGTTCGATAATAGTCTAATTAATCAGAATATGGAGCGAATTAGGAATGAAATTAGCTGTAAAAATGACAAAAAAGCGTTGGATTGCCTTAATTGTGGTAATTATTTTAATCGCATCCATTGGAGGCTGTTATATGCAGGCCGCAAACTATAAACCTGCGCTGACAGCGACAACAGCGGGAAAACAAGAGTTAAAAAGCTATCTTTCCACCTCCGGTGTTGTGACCAACGGTACTTTGGATGAATATATTCTTCCTGCCAGTACAGTGGTACAATCGGTAAATTTTGAGGTTGGTGACACTGTAAAAGCCGGAGATGTCATGGTAGTTTTTGACAACAGCGATGCCCAAGATGATTACAAACGCGCGGCTATTGCCTATGAAAAGGTTCGTCTGCAATTGGATGACGCCGAGCGGCAGTTTTTTGATACCAAAGAGGAAATCAAAGAACTGGAAGAAGATATTGCCTGGCTGAAAGAAAAAATGGACGAGTGGGAAGACTATTCCGACCCCGACAGTATGGCCAAATACTCCAACTACTACTCCCGCTGGGAAAGCGCCAAAGCCAAAAAAGAAACTTTGGAAAATTCCATCCCCAGCGATGAGTCATTGAAAATTCAGCAGCTTACATATGAAGAGGCAAAAATGACAATGGATGAAGCTGAAGAAGCTCTGGCCAAGCTGCCAGCCAATTTCACCGCGCAGCACGATGGAGTCATTGAGTCCATTACTGTATCCAAGTATGGTCAGGCAGCCAAGGGTCAGGTAGCTGTAACGGTACGTACTACCGACACTACAACTGTAGATATTCGGGTGGGACGCTTTGATATTAATAAAATAGAAGAAGGCCAGCCTGCTGTGATTACCGTAGCCAATGTGGACTATGAAGGCAGTGTTGCATATATTAACCCCATTGCCGACGCCGAATCCTATGTCAAGGTACAGGTTAAAATTGACAATCCTGAGGGAATCATTCCAGGCTTAGACGCAGATGTAGATATCCTCACCTATGCGGCGGAAAGTGTTTTGGCCCTGCCCAGCGAGTCAGTTAAAACCGACCGCAATGGCGACTATTGTTATGTCCTCACCCCCTCCCCTGAAGATCCCAGCCTTTATACCCCAGTGAGAACCTACATCACCACCGATCACTCCTCCGGTACTTTAATTGAGGTAACCGATGGTTTGGAGGAAGGACAATTGGTTGTTACCAATCCTCCCGCCAATATTGATGCCATCCCTGTATGCACCGCCACCTTGCTCTCCTAATGCCAGAGTAAAAGGAGGCTGCGGCAATGTTTTTTAAAGAAAACCTGAAAATGGCTTTGGAAAGCATCAAATCCAATAAGATGCGTTCCTTTCTTACCATGTTGGGTATTATTATTGGTATCAGTTCGGTTATCGTAATCGTTTCGGCTGGTGGCGGAGCGCAACAGTACATGATGTCCCAGTTTGAATCGGTAGGTACTACAACGGTTATTGTCAGTGTTGACAGCAAAAAAGCGCTGGATAGTGAATACATCACTCTGGATGACATATCCGCCCTCAGTGAGATGGCTGACTACATCAAAGGCGCTACTCCCCTTGTGCAGTTTTATGGAGAGGCTATCTATAAGGATAAATCCATGGACACACTTATCTGTGGCGGTACCAAGGACGTACAATCACTAAACGCTGTAGAAATGGTAAGCGGACGCTTCTTTACAGAAGCGGATGATCTCAGCCAAAAAAATGTAGTGGTAATCGATGAACTATTGGCTCAGAAATTCTTCGGTACCACCGATGTTGTAGGCATGGATTTGGATTTATACCTTTGGGATCAGCGAGCCAAATTACAAATTGTTGGTGTTTGCGCCAGTACCTATGGTGAATTCTATATGGAAGGTCTCCCTGGTACCGCTTATCTGCCTTTGCACACCTTGTTGAGTATTTCCAATATGGACAACACCTTTGGGTCTGTTTATCTGCAAACCACTGGCAAGGAATATACCGAGACCGCTGGTAACACAGCAGTGCGGTTGCTGGAATCCCGTCATGGCAATCGGGGCAGAGATGTATACACCCCTCAAAACATGTTGGCCCAAATGGATATGATCAATGACGCTTTAAATCTGGTGCAGACCTTTGTGGCGGCTGTTGCGGCTATTTCCCTGGTAGTAGGCGGAATTGGCGTAATGAATATCATGTTGGTGGCAGTGACCGAGCGAACCCGAGAAATCGGTATTCGGAAATCCCTGGGTGCCAGAACCAATGCCATCCTCTTTCAGTTCCTCACAGAGTCCGCCATCCTCACCTTAATCGGCGGATTGATTGGTCTGGCTTTGGGTTATTTGGGCTCCTTTGTCTTCTGTACATTCGCAGGTATTACTCCCCTGTTTACCCCATCTACCATTATTATGACAGTTCTCTTCTCTGCGGGCGTAGGTATCTTCTTTGGGATTTACCCTGCTAGAAAAGCAGCAAGGCTGCATCCTATCGACGCCTTGCGGCATGATTAAAAGTTTCTGTTTCTTCAAAAAAGCATCGGAGCGGCTAATCCGTTTCGATGCTTTTTGGCTTTTAACAGCCGGGTAAACTCGTTTACATTTATGTGTTGCCATGATACACTAAAATACGGGAGGGATGTGGCATGAATCAAATTACCGTATGGACCAAACAGCACGAAAAGGTTTTGGATGAGCTAGAACAGACAGGCCGGTACCGAGCCAAGAAAGAATACATCATCAAAGATTTGGAGGAGCACGCCAATCTTGTTCTGGAAACCTATGATTGGCTGGTCAAACACAGTCCTGACGCTGCCAACAAACCGGAAGGTGTCACCTATCCGGTATGGGTTTCCTTTCAGCAGGAGGCTACGATGCTTCCCAGCCCTGGTACAGTCATTCTGCAGCTGTCTGTAGATTCCCATATGGTCACCCCTGTCAATATTGCCAAATGGGGGGCTATTCTCAACTACTCCTACATTCCCCTGGATCAGCAGGACGCCCATCGCCACCAGCAGCTGCTGGAAGATTATGGAGTCAGCGACCCCCAGGCTTATATGACACAGTTTTATCCCCAGATCAAACGGGAGATTATAGGCAGCTGGGACCGCTTGTTTGATCCAGAAGTGCGTTTAGGCAATGATTTAGAATATGGTTTGCTGTGGGAGGTGCAAAAAGAATGGATTGTAAATGTAATGCGATAACCCTTTACACTGCTCAAAGTGAAATTGTGTACCAAAAAATTCTAACCGATGGTATTTGTTACTCCAAAGAAGCGTATATCCAACAAAAGTACGAGGAAAGCGCTCCTATTTTTTTAACCGCCTACCGCTGGTTTGCCAGTGAGGCGGAAAAATTGGTGCCCAAACCGGAACAGGCACAGCTCCCCTATTGGGCTTTTCGGGATTTATACTCTGTGGAACGCTCGGGTGAGGTTCGTCTTTTAACCCTTTCTGTTCCCCTCTCCCAGGGGATTTTCTTTGACCTGTACCAATGGAACCAAATATTACAGCTGAAATTTTTAGATACAGACCCAAAGGCCCAAAAGGCTTTCCTGCAGGAACTAAGCATGCGGGGTCTGAAAGAGAGCCAGATTATGCTTTCTTCCTTCTATCCTGATTTAAAAGCTCAGATTCTGGACAGCTGGAAAACACTGTTTCGTTACCAGCATGCCATCCAGTCCGGAGATTTTTCTAAGCCTCAGGCCATCCAGGCAGCTCTTTGGTGCATAAAAAAAGAATGGATTATCTCGGCAGAATAGCCAAGTTCTCCAACAAAAAAAGAGGAAAGCAAATTTTGCTTTCCTCTTTTTTATCGAATATATTAGGCCAGATACAGCTGTATGCTGTCCTCCTGCCCTATAATTTTGATAATAGCTGGCATCTTGTCGGGATTTTCCAGCAGCTTGGTGCAGATGGCGTCCTCTACCTCTTTGCGGATCACCTTACGGATGTCCCGGGCGCCGCTTTTTAAGCCATATGCTTTTTTGGCAATGACCTGCAGAGCGCTTTCCTCATAGCTGAAAGCAATGCCTTTTTCTTTCAAAGGCTCTTTCAGCTCGTCCAGCATCAAAGCCGCGATCCGAACAAAATCTTTCTCATCCAATGGACGGAATACCACAATTTCATCCACCCGGCCCAAAAATTCAGGCCGCAGGAACTCCCGCAGAGCTTTATAGGCCTGATCTTTGGCCACCTGTGCCGGTTCACGATTGAACCCTACACTGGAAGAACGCTGCTCACTGCCTGCGTTAGAGGTCATAACTAAAACTGTATTTTCAAAGGATACGACCCGACCATGGGCATCGGTAATTTTGCCTTCGTCCAGTATTTGCAGCAGGATGTTCAAAACATCGGGGTGAGCCTTTTCAATCTCATCAAAAAGTACCACCGAGTAAGGTCTCCGACGCACCTTTTCGGTCAGCTGGCCCGCCTCATCATATCCCACATATCCGGGAGGAGAACCTACAATACGGGAAACAGAATGTTTCTCCATAAATTCGGACATATCCAAACGAATCAGCGGATCGGTGGTATCAAACAGCTCCTGGGACAGCACTTTAACCAGCTCTGTTTTTCCCACGCCGGTAGGACCTACAAAGATGAACGACGCCGGCCGGCGGCGGGCAGTAATCTGTACCCGGGAACGGCGTACAGCGGCCGCAACCAGATCCACAGCCTCATCCTGGCCAATGATCTTGGATTTGAGCACCTGATCCAGATGAGCCACCTTACTCATTTCCGATTCCTTGATTTTACTGGCGGGAATACCGGTCCACAGTTCAATCACCTTAGCCAGGTCATCCACTGTTACCTGGGCGCCCAAAGCCTTGGGTTCCAGCTCTTTGATTTCATCAGTGAGGCGCAGTTTCTCAGCACGCAGCTGAGCCAGCTTTTCATAATCCACATTGGGATCCTGTTCCATGTCGGATTCCTGCTGGAGATAGGTTTTTAGCCGGCGGTTCAATTGATCCAGATGGGCCAGATCTTGATTTTCCAAATTGCAGCAGGAGCAAGCCTCGTCCAACAGGTCAATGGCTTTATCCGGCAAGTAGCGGTCGGTAATATACCGTTCGGCCATTACTACCGCCCGGCGGACAATATCATCCGAAACTGTTACCCGGTGGAACCGCTCGTAATAAATCTTAACTCCCTGCAAAACTTCTACCGCTTCAGCGATAGAGGGCTCATTGATGGTGACAGGCTGGAAACGCCGCTCCAATGCCGCGTCCTTTTCAATATGTTTCCGATATTCATTAAAGGTTGTAGCACCAATCACCTGTATCTCGCCCCGGGACAGGGCGGGTTTTAAAATATTGGCCGCATTCATGGAGCCTTCTGAGTCTCCGGCACCCACCAGGTTGTGAATTTCATCAATAAACAAAATCACATTTCCCGCGGTTTTAATATCCTCTACCAGCCCCTTGACCCGGCTCTCAAACTGACCCCGGAACTGAGTGCCAGCTACCAGCGCTGTCAAATCCAACAGGTAGAGCTCTTTGTCTGCCAGGCTGGCAGGCACATCTCCCGACGCCAGCTTCTGGGCAATGCCTTCCGCGATGGCGGTTTTACCTACACCGGGCTCACCAATCAAACAGGGATTATTCTTGGTACGGCGGTTGAGAATTTGAGTCACCCGGTAAATTTCCTTTTCCCGGCCAATAATCCGGTCAATCTTGCCTTCTCTGGCCTTTTGGGTAATATTCTCACAGTAGTTGTCCAGATACTTATAGCGCTTTTCCTTTTTAGCGCCGCGCTTCTCCCCTTTGGAGCCAGCAGATTTGGAATCAGAGGCGGAAATAGAGCGTTCCTTTTCCTCAGAGGGTTTTAACTCTCCTCCAAAAATATTCTGTAAAAACGGAAAGGGCTGAGCGCCGCCCATCTCAAAGTTTTCGTCTTCACCATCTCCCATAAGCTCCATCATCTGGTCGCTCATGGCCTCGATTTCCTCCTCGGATATTCCCATCTTGTCAATGATTTCTTTTACTTGGGGAATCCCCAGCTCCTTGGCGCACTGAAGGCAAAGTCCCTCATTTACCATCTCCCCGCCTTCCAGCCGGCTAAGATAAATAACCGCAGGTCTCTTTTTACAACGGGAACACATCATATTGTTCATCTATTTTCACACCTCGATTTTGATAGAGATTGGTTAGTCTGTTATATAATTTGACCAGTATATTATACGCAGTGTCTGTGAATAAAACATGACAAAAAAACAGGTATTCTGTAATCTTGGGCATTCTTAGCCATATTTTTTCAAATTCTTACAATCCAAAAATATCAATAATGGGATTGTATTCAAAAAACAGTCGGAATACAAAAGTAGAGGAGATCACATCCTGGGTCAAATAAGGCATACTGTGATTCCCCATAACGATAACCGCCTGTATCACCGCCGCTGCCAGGATAAACAGAACCACCGCTTCTCCGGCGCCTACTACTCCCCCCAACAGCGTATTGACCGGCCCAATCAAGGGGATCTCATCTACCACTTTAAACATCTGGCTGAGAATCTTCACCGCGATCACGCAAAGAACAAAAAGGACAAAAAAGAGCACTACCTGCAGAATGCTGACAACTGCGGGTCCCACTACCGAATCCACCAAAGTCAGAGCAATGGTTTCTGCCGAATCTGTCAGACTGGAGGCCAGTTTGTTGGAGATACTGTCCACATCAAACTGCAACACATTGACTACAACCGCCGGAAGTTCCATAACCGCCTGGGTCAAATTGTTGAGCAAGTCCTCCGGGGCGGTGGAATTTTGAATCGCTGAGCCCAAAGAATTAATCAGACTGGTACGAAAAAAAGTGGAGTAGATGGTTTTGGCCAAAGAGGAACTCAACATAGAAGCTACTATCATTGAGGCCAGTGTCCCGCCCAGTTTCAGTACCGAACGAATAAAGCCGGTACGGGAAGCAAGATAGATAAACAGGCCAAAAATTAAAATCGTAGCTGCATCTAAAATCAAGGGAGTATAATGTTCCATAGATAGTCTCCTTTATTGAATCCACAAAAATCCCAATCAGGAGGAGAGGGATAATTTCTGAATTTCACCACTGGTGACATAGTACAAATGGTCCCCTATAACCGTCATAGCTTTTGCGTCAGGCAGAACAAGGGACTGAACCAGCTCCAGTTTGTTGTTATAGCTGTACAACATATTTTCTGCTAAAACATAGAGATTTCCCTGGGCGCACTCCATCGACAATATATGGTCGCTAATGGCCACAGGCCCAGTGCTGTTTAAATTGAGATCCAGCTGATACAGGTTCAGTTTCCGCTGCTGGTCATAATCACCAACTGCTAAACCAATAGCTGTCTCGTCTGTGTTATCGTAAGCCCATAAGGGCTGATTGTCAAAGGAATACCGGGTCAATACCACCCCCTGGGTGGAAACTCCATAAACATTTTGATCGGTAATGACATAAAGAGTATTGTCTTTGCCCTTAAAATCAATAGAATAAACCATTTGGTCATCTAAAACCAGTTGCGCATATTCCTCCTCTGAGCTGAATTTCAAAAACCGAATGGTCGTACGCAAGGTCCCATCCACTGTTTCTACTGTGGAAACTGCCATCATGTTGTCTTTTTCCGCCAAGGTCAAATCGGTAATCAGGTTTTCCGACTGCCAAATATAAATTTCCTCAAAATTTTTATTGTAAACGGTGACACTGGCAGCATACCGAGAAGCTCCTGTCGCTACAGCTACCTGATTAGAGCTATTAATATCAGCTGTAATAATATCATAAGGGTACACCTTATTGAAAAGATTTTTGCTTCGGCTGTCCACCCGCAGGGAGGTAGCACCCTGGTCAAAAATAACCACCCGATCTGAGGACTGTACCGCCATGGGACGGTAATAGCCATGCTGGACATTCATCTGTTCCTTACCCGATCCACTGTATCGATAAAAATTGGTATCATCCAACAATGTGACAGAGGAACCCATCTGTCCCAGAGCATATACTTTACCCTGAGGAATGGATACAGGATACCCAGGCCCCTTGGTAAAGGAATCGGCCAATTGCTCCAATCCCTGTTTTATATCAAAGTCTTCGGTCATACGAAATATGTAAAAGCCGCCAATAACAATGAGCGCTAGGATGGTAAAAGTAACCATCCTGCGGATCAAACGTTGTTTGGCCCGTTCTCGATACAGCTGTTCTATGTTGGTCAGTTTGCTCACAATTTCATCTCCTCTTGGGAAAATTCCCCACCCGCCCGGGGATCTTCCGGGGGATAAAACACATAATCCAGATAGAGTCCATAAGGCGGGACTGTAATGCCCGCACGCTCCCGGTTGCCTGAAGCAATGATGTCAGGAATTTCGGATGGAGCGATCTTCCCAGCGGAAACAGCCAGCAAAGTGCCCACCAAAATACGTACCATGTTATATAAAAAGCCATCTCCAGTGACCGAGAAATATACCATTGGGCCCTGTCGGGTCACGTGGAAATCATAGATGGTGCGAACAGTGTCCTCAACAGTGCTGTCCGCCCGGCAAAAAGTGGCAAAATCGTGGGTACCCAAAAAGTACTTGGCAGCTTCATTGAGATATTTCTCATCAATAGGATGCTGATAGAGCAGCGCCCGCTTATCCAGGAAAGGGTCCCGGAAAGGGGCGTTATACACCTGATACAGATACCGTTTGCCAATACAGCTGTACCGGGCGTGAAAATCCAAAGGCACCTCCCGACAAGAGATCACTCCAATATCATCGGGCAGATTGTTGTTGAGGGCCCAAAGCAACCCGTCGCAGGGAATCTGTTTCTCAGTTTGAAAGGAGATACAAAACATATTGGCATGGACCCCGGTATCGGTACGGGAACACCCCTTGATCTGAGGGGATTCCTTCAGAACTTTCCGCAAAACTGACTGAAAAGCATCTGCTACAGCCAGGGCATTTTTCTGTACCTGAAATCCATGGTAGGCAGTCCCACAAAATCGAATGGTCAAAAGTAGATTTCTCATAATCAGTACACAGAGGGCAGCAAATTATTGCAGACAATGGTTGCCAGTAAACAGAATACCACAAATCCGCAGCATACAAAGTCGAGATAGGAAAGTTTTAGCTGTTTCATGCGGGTTCTGCCCTCTCCTCCATGATAGCAGCGGCACTCCATTGCCAAAGCTAGCTCTTCTGCCCGACGGAAAGAGGAAACAAAAAGGGGAATCAGGATGGGAACCAAAGCTTTGGCTCGCTGCATCACACCACCCGACTCCATATCTGCGCCTCTGGCTTTTTGTGCCGACATAATTTTATCCGTCTCCTCAATCAGAGTGGGGATAAAGCGCAGGGCAATGGTCATCATCATGGCCAGCTCATGGACAGGCACCTTCAAATGCTTGAGAGGGCTCATCAGCCGCTCAATTCCATCGGTGAGGGCAATTGGGGAAGTGGTATAGGTGAGCAGTGAGGTCCCCGCGATGAGACAGATAATACGCAGGGCCATCATAGCAGCCAGGCTAAGACCCTCAGTGGTGATTTTCAGTACCCAAATCTCAAAAAGGACTCTTCCCCCTTCAATAAAAAACATATTGAGTACAGCGGTAAACACAATAATGGGAACCACTGGTTTGATGCTTTTACCTATCATGGAAAAAGGAATCCTGGACACCAGATAACCAACAACCAAAAAGAGGATTCCCACACCCATACCAGCAAAATTGTTGGCGGTAAACAACATGATAATAAACAATACGGTCAGGATAATTTTCATCCTGGGATCCAAACGATGGACAATGCTTTTGCCAGGAAAGTACTGACCAATGGTAATATCTTTAAGCATTGGGTCTCTCCCCCTTTTTCAGCAGTGTCATCAGTTGCGCTTTTGCCTGCTCAATGGTATAGACATCGGAACTTACTGGATAGCCCAGCTGAGCCAGGCGTAAAAAAATCCGTGTAATTTGCGGTACCGAAAGGCCCATCTGCTCAATCTCACCAGCATGGGCAAATACCTTGTCCACATCGTCGTACATAAACACCCTGGAATCGTTCATAACCAGAGCTTTTTGAGCATATTTGGCTACATCCTCCATACTGTGGGAAACCAGCAAAATGGTATTTCCATTCCGGCGGTGATACTCCTGAATCTGTCCCAGAATCAGTTCCCGTCCTCTGGGATCCAAACCAGCGGTGGGCTCATCCAAAATCAAAACTTCCGGCCGCATGGCCAAAACACCAGCGATAGCTACCCGGCGTTTCTGCCCGCCGGAAAGCTCAAAAGGGGATTTGGCCATCTGTTCCTCAGTAAGCCCCACAAAGCCAGCTGCCTCTCGAACTCTCTGGTCAATTTCCTCCTGGGAAAGCCCCATATTGGTAGGGCCAAAGGCAATATCTTTATAGACCGTTTCCTCAAACAGCTGATACTCAGGATACTGAAATACCAAACCCACCTTAAAGCGGAATTTACGAATCTCTTTGGGATTTGCCCACATATCCTCTCCGTCAATCCAGATTTTTCCACTGGTTGGCGCAAGCAAACCATTAAAGTGCTGAATCAAGGTGGACTTTCCAGAGCCAGTGTGACCAATTACACCTACAAAGGCCCCTTTTTCAATCTGAATATTGACATTTTCTACCGCTGTCTTTTCAAAGGGGGTGCCTTTAGAATAGACGTAAGACAGGTTTTCTGTTTGTATAACAGGTGTTGACATGCTTTCACTCCTCCGGTATCCATCCGGTATTGCTGGGACAAAGGGTTTCCCTTACCGGCTGTGGCTCAGCAGCTCAGCCAGAACGGTTACACATTCCTCTTCTGAAATAATATCTCTGGGCAGGGAAAGACCCTCCCGGTTCAGTTCATAAATGAGTTCTGTAGCTTGGGGCACATCCAACCCCACCTTTTTAAGCTCCTCAACATGGGAAAATACCTGCTTGGGGGTATCATCCAACAAAATAACTCCATCATCCACCACAACAACCCGGTCACATTGGGCGGCCTCATCCATATAGTGAGTAATGAGTACCACCGTAATACCAAATTCGGTATTGAGACGGCGAATGGTGCGCATTACCTCCTGCCGTCCTCTGGGATCCAGCATAGCGGTAGGCTCATCCAACACGATACAGCGGGGACGCATGGCGATAATACCGGCAATGGCCACCCGTTGTTTCTGTCCGCCAGAAAGCTGATGGGGGGCGTGTTCCCGGAACTCGTACATTCCCACCGAGCGCAGCGCCTCGTCCACACGACGGCGGATTTCTGACGGTTCCACTCCCATATTTTCCAGGGCAAAGGCCACATCTTCTTCCACAATGGTGGCTACAATCTGGTTGTCAGGGTTCTGGAACACCATACCCACCTGCTGCCGGATCTCAAATAGCTTGTCCTCCTGGCGGGTATCAATGCCATTGACATAGCAAACCCCGCCCTGGGGTAACAAGATGGCGTTAAAATGCTTGGCCAAGGTGGATTTTCCAGAGCCGTTGTGACCCAGTACCGCCACAAACTCTCCCGGCGCAATTTGAATAGAGAGGTCTTTGAGCACCCGCTGAGGCGCCTCCCCCTCATTTTGATAATAAAAATTCAGCTTGTCCGCTACAATAATGGAATCCATAGGACAACTCTACCGCCTTTGTTTTATTGAGATCACAGTTTCTGCCAAATAGCTGTACTGCCGCAAGGCAGCACCAGACCAGTACGGGTAACCGGAAGTCCAATTTCATCGGCGGTCACCTGTCCAGTGTGGCTACGCTGTACCGTAACCCCTAAAATATAGGCCATAACCGAAGCGGAAAGGCCTGTGGTATAGGAATTGAGCAGGAAAAACAAGGGTTCCTCTGACAAAAGCTGGCTGGCCTTATCCACCAGGGTGTAGACCTGATCTTCCAGCTTCCAGACCTCCCCTCCCGGCCCCCGGCCATAGGAGGGAGGGTCCATAACAATGGCGTCATACCGGTTTCCCCGACGGATCTCCCGCTCGATAAATTTAAGGCAGTCATCTACAATCCAGCGGATGGGATGCTGCTCCAGGCCTGACAGCCTGGCGTTTTCCCTGGCCCACTGGACCATGCCTTTGGAAGCGTCCACATGGCAAACCTGGGCGCCGGCAGCAGCGCAGGCCACTGTAGCGCCACCTGTATAGGCAAAGAGATTGAGGACCTTAACCGGACGGTTGGCCTGGCGAATTTTCTCAGCCATAAAATCCCAGTTGACAGCCTGCTCAGGAAAAAGGCCGGTGTGTTTAAAGCCGGTGGGCCGAATCAGAAAGCGCAGAGAGCCATAGGTAATCTGCCACTCCTGGGTGGGCATCTGCTTGATTTCCCAGTGGCCCCCTCCCGAATTGGAACGCAGGTACCGGGCGTTGATCCGTTTCCACTGGGCGTCCTTTGGGGTCTGCCAAATCACCTGTGGGTCGGGACGGGCCAAAACCACGTCCCCCCACCGTTCCAGCTTTTCCCCGCTGCTGGTATCGATTACTTCAAAGTCCTTCCAGTTTTCCGCAATTCTCATTGGGGTAAATTCTCCTCGATGGTATGGGCAATCGCCTGGGCGACCCCCTGAATTTCTGTCTTGTCCTCTCCCTCAACCATAACCCGGATGAGAGGTTCAGTTCCAGAGACCCGGACCAGAATCCGGCCTCTGTCTCCCAAAAGCTGGGTATGGTGGGCAATGGCTTCCTGCACTGGCACACTCTCACCGAGAGCAGACTTCCGCTGGGGCGTAGCCTGTACCCCCAGCAACACCTGGGGATATTTTTTCATAACACTGCGCAGGGACGACAGCTTCTCGCCGCTGTGATAGAGAATCTTCATCAGCTGCACAGCGGAAAGCTGGCCATCTCCTGTGGTCATATAGTCCAAAAAAATCACATGGCCAGACTGCTCTCCTCCCAGGTTGTAACCCTGTTCCAGCATTTTCTCCAGAACATACCGGTCTCCCACCTTGGTCTGTTCGGTACGCAGTCCCGCCTGGCCAGCAAACCGGAAAAAGCCCAGATTGCTCATCACTGTCGCTACGATACAATCCTTTTGTAAAGTTCCAGTTTTCTGCATCCACTGGCCGAAAATGGCCAGCAGCATATCGCCGTCCACCAGTTCCCCCTGTTCATCTACTGCCAAACAGCGGTCTGCGTCCCCATCAAAGGCGACGCCCAGATCATAGTTTCCCTGACGCACCACTTGGGTCAGGTTTTCAATATGGGTTGAACCACAATTTTCATTGATATTATAACCGTCAGGGGCGTCACAAATAAAGTCGGCGGTCACCCCCAGGGCCTCCATCAGTTCTCTGGCAGTGGCAGAGGCGCTGCCATTGGCACAGTCTACAACCACCCGCAGGCCGGTAAGTTTCTCTCCCACCGTGGAAGCCAGATGGGCCACATAATCGGTGTGAGCCTGCTCCACCCGGCGAACCCGTCCCAGGTCTTCCCCGCTGAGTTGGGGATAATCCATGGTGTGATCCAAAATAATGCCCTCGATTTCTTCTTCCTGGGCGTCGGTCAGTTTAAAGCCCTCCGGTCCAAAAATTTTAATTCCGTTATAGGCTGCGGGATTGTGGCTGGCGGAGAGCATAATGCCCGCGTCAGCCTGGTAGCGCTTGACCAGATAGGCCACAGCTGGGGTGGGCAACACTCCCAACAGTAATACATCAGCGCCCACCGAACAGAGACCAGCAGCTACCGCACTTTCCAGCATATCTCCAGAAAGGCGGGTATCTTTCCCTATGGCGACGAGGGGACGTTTACCTGTTTTTTTGCCGGCTACCATAGCGGCTGCCCGGCCAATATCCATAGCCAGCTGAACAGTCAGCTCTGTGCCAGCTACGCCTCTGGCGCCATCGGTACCAAAAATTCTTCCCATGGACAGTTCTCCTTTTGGAATCTAGTGAAAATCATCCAGCTCCATCTGTTCTGGAGCCGATGTAGTTGTCCCTGGGGCTTGCAAACCCAGGTGTTCATATGCCAGAGGGGTTACACAACGTCCTCTGGGTGTACGGCTCAAAAAGCCAATCTGCATCAAATATGGTTCATAAACATCTTCCAGGGTGACCGATTCCTCACCAATAGCGGCTGCGAGGGTCTCCAATCCAACGGGACCCCCACCGTAGTTGCGGATGATGGTGTGCAGCATTCGCCGGTCAATAGCATCCAGACCCAGCTCATCAATTTCCTGGCGGTTGAGGGCAGTATCGGCAATTTCCCGGGTGATGACTCCATCTCCCAAAACCTGGGCGAAGTCCCGCACCCGCTTTAAAAGGCGGTTTGCAATTCGTGGTGTTCCCCGGGAGCGTTTGGCGATTTCTATGGCCCCTTCCGGCTGGCACTCGATTCCCAAAATACCGGCGCTGCGCATGGCAATGGTTTGCAGCTGGGCAACATCATACAGCTCCAGGCGCAGGATAACCCCAAAACGGTCCCGGAGAGGCGCGGTCAGCTGTCCTGCCCGGGTAGTGGCACCCACCAGGGTAAAGTGGGGCAAATCAATCCGGATAGACCGGGCTGACGGCCCTTTTCCAATGATGATATCCAGGGCAAAATCCTCCATGGCAGGATACAGAACTTCCTCCACGCTGCGGTTGAGCCGATGAATCTCATCAATAAAAAGAATATCATTCTCATTGAGATTGGTAAGAAGCGCCGCCAGATCTCCCGGTTTTTCAATGGCAGGGCCGGAAGTGACCCGGATATTTACATGCATTTCATTGGCGATAATGGTGGAAAGAGTGGTTTTACCCAAACCAGGAGGGCCATAGAGCAGCACGTGATCCAAAGGTTCACCACGCTTGCGGGCCGCCTCAATATAAACCGAAAGGTTTTCTTTGGCCTTATCCTGGCCAATATATTCGTCCAGGGTCTTGGGACGAAGGGACAGCTCCCCCTCTCCATCATCACTGGTGTATTCCGGCGTAACAATACGGTTTTCAAAATCCATTTCGTAATTTTCCACAGCTGGCACCTCCTTGTACCATTACGCCTTGCTGCCAGAGAGGGCTTTCAGCGCTCGCTTAATCAGTTCTTCCACTGGCAGTGCAGAATCCAGTCTGGCAACTGCCCCAGCTGCCTCCGATTGGGTGTATCCCAAAACAGTCAAAGCCGCGATGGCCTCCCCGGCATTTCCCACATCCAGCGAGACATGGGCTGCTGGTTCTTCCCCATCAAAGACCAGTTCCACATTTTTCAGTTTATCCTTTAGTTCCAGCACGATTCTCTGGGCCAGTTTGGGACCGACGCCAGCGGCTCTGGTCAAAGCTTTGGCATCCCCTCCCACAACACTGAGAGCAACCTGATCCGGCGACAAAACCGAAAGAATGGCCAATCCTGCTTTGGGGCCCACCCCCGAAACCGAAGTCAGCATTTTAAAACAGTTAAGCTCGCTCTGGTCATAGAAACCAAAGAGGTCCACCGCGTCCTCCCGCACATTCAAGTGGGTAAACAGGGTGACCTCCTCCCCCCGCTGAGGTAAACGGGACAGGGTGTTCAGAGATGTCAAACACTTGTATCCCACCCCGGCGCATTCCACAACGGCCATACCAGGTTCTTTATGAAGCAGCGGCCCACGAACCGAATAAATCATAGTCAACTTCTCTCCATTTTACTTTTTAGCAGAACGTCCCCCACATGTTTTGGAGGTAGATTTTCCTTTGACGGTTTCCTCGCTGGCAGCGATAGCCCGAAGCAAATTTCTCTGTCCATCGGTAAGATTTCCGCCTTTGGAATCATACAGTGGTTTCTTCCCGACGGCCTGTAAAATCATATTTTTATTGATAGAAGATCCCGCAGCGTGGGCATGGCAGATGGCAATGGCCAAAGCGTCCGCCGCGTCATCAGGCTTGGGGACCTCTTTCAGGTGCAGAAGTATCCTGGTCATCTCCATCACCTGATGCTTCACCGCCTTGCCATATCCCACCACCGATTGCTTTACCTGCAGAGGGGTATACTCAAAAATTGGAATTCCCCGTTTCATGGCTGCCAGAAGCACCACTCCTCTGGCTTGGGCCACCATGATGGCTGTCTTCTGGTTTGTGGTAAAAAACAGCTGCTCAATACTGATAGCCTCTGGTTTATAGCAGTCGATCACCTGGCACACGCCATCATAAACCTGCTCTATCCGGCGCTCGAAGGGAACACCGGCCTGAGTGGTTACAGCACCATACGCCAAAGTGGTGAACTGGTTGCCCTCATATTCAATGGCCCCATATCCTACAATCGCATATCCAGGGTCAATTCCAAGAATTCTCATATACTGCCTGCGGCACCTTCTTTCTCAGCAGAATTCAGGCACATATTTAAGATATTATAGCATATCTTGGTATTTCTCACAATAGATTTTGCAGGCAAATGCGCAGATCCCATAGGCAAAACCAGATAAATTGTACAATTTTTCATTTATTTTTTTAGTATAAGAGTAAAAAATGAAGGCTGCTCTTGCATTTTGGCAAATCCTGTAGTAAAATGAATGACGTTCGATTCACAAAGTTCATATTTGGACGATTAGCTCAGCTGGTAGAGCATTCGCTTGACGTGCGAAGGGTCAGCGGTTCGAGTCCGTTATCGTCCACCAGGGGTGCTGTGCCTGCAATAGTGGGTGCGGCATTTTTTTATCCAAAATAGGTTTTGCCTCCTCCAAACTACAAGTTTTCCAGCTCCTCTATGAGCTGGGAAAGTTCCTGAGAAGACAAAAAATGCCGTCCATATTTCATGGCCTGATCCACCTGCATTTTGTAAAATAACGGTGGTATTTTATGTACTGGCAGTGTGGGGAATTTTTGCCGGAGACACTCTTGTACCTCCGGACGAACCAGCAATTCCCCCAAAGTTGCCTGCTTCCAATTCAAATGTATTCACCTCCCTTTTTACTCTATGTCTTGGCATATGAAAACTTGCGTAAAAAGGGCATGTAGGACTCAAGATTCCTTATGGCGAGGCAGATACATTTTCTCTTTGAGCCAGTCTCCCAAAAAGGTAACTGGCATACAAAGCAAAAACCACAATATCGAATACAACAGACAAATTTGTCCCATAAAATGAAAGGGCTGCTGGGAATAATCCCATATATTCCATCCCAGTACCAAATTGAACACACAACCAAAGGTAAATTCTACCGAAGTAATAATGCCGGACCCCAGCAAACACCTCTGCAGCCGGCACATATGGGGATGCCAAATACCTGTCCAATAAATCAGCGCAAAACAAATGCCACCTGCCAAACCCATGGACCAGTGTGTATATCCACGCCAGCAGAGCTCTAGCAGATTGTATCCCCCTGCACCGATAAAGAAAAGAATTCCACTTTGTTTCCATCCGCTCATCCAATCACCCAAGGTTAGATTGTGACAAAACTGCAAGGTTATCAGTGGAAATTTCGGGGAAGATAGAAAATGGGAATTTTCTGACAAAGAGATACAATCTATGTTATAATATAATATTATATTGAGAAATCTAGACAAGGAAATGCGGTGAAAAAATGCAAACAACAGCCAAAAAAGTATCTGAATCCAAGGTACAACAGGTTCAGATTGTAATGAATGGTGAAATTAACGGCATGGGCCGTCTCTTTGGCGGCAAACTGATGGAGTGGATCGACGTGGTATCTGCTGTGGTAGCCCGCCGGCACTGCAATTGTGAAGTGACCACTGTAGCGGTGGATAACCTACAGTTCAAGGCTGCCGCCTATATCAATAACACAATTGTTTTGGAGGGACAGATCACCTATGTGGGTACCACTTCCATGGAGGTACGGGTCAATACCTTTGTGGAAAGCCTATCGGGAGAAAAACAGCTGGTCAATCAGGCCTATCTGGTTATGGTGGCGTTAGACGCCAATGAACACCCTACACCAGTACCTCAGCTGATTTTGGAAACGGATGAGGAACGTCAAGAGTGGGAGGCTGGGAAACGGCGCAACCAACTGAGAAAACAGCGCCGTATCGAGCAGTTCTGACAGATGGGGGAATTTTCGTGCTGGACATTTTGACAGATACCCTGCTGGATATCGGAAAAATGCTGCCTTTTTTATTTATCGCGTGTCTGGTGGTGGAATTGACAGAACAACGCCAATCGGATCGTTTTATTCGGGCATTGACCCATTCCGGGCCAGTAGGACCCCTGTTCGGCGCTCTGCTGGGTGTGATTCCCCAGTGTGGATTTTCGGCCATGGCGGCAAACCTGTATGCCGGCCGCATTATTTCGCTGGGCACACTGTTGGCGGTTTTCCTCTCCACCAGCGATGAAGCTTTCTTTGTGCTGCTGACCACATCTCAGGGCCGCAGCGCTCTCATACAGGTGATTGGCCTGCGTTTGGTATTGGCCGTCCTGCTTGGCCTGCTGTTCAACCGAACCACTTCTCTGGAGCATCCCAGCCAACTGGACTGCTCCCCCGAGGAAGAGGCTGAGTCAGGGATTCCCTGGAAGGCGGCTTTGGCTCACACCAGTAATCTGACACTGTATTTACTGCTGTTCGCCTTCTGTATCAATTTGGTGATGGCATACTTTGGAGAAAATATGATTGCTCAGCTGCTGGGGTCCGCTGGCCTGTTTCAGCCAGTGATCGCAGCTGTCATTGGGATGATTCCCAACTGTGCCGCCAGTGTACTGATTGGGGAGCTCTATCTTTCTGGTGCCCTCTCCTTTGCCAGTCTGGCCGCTGGGCTTTCCAGCGTAACCGGATTAGGGTTGGTGGTTCTTTTCCGCTCCAATCCAAACAGAAAGCAAAATATAGTGATTACCCTGATACTCTTTGCCAGCGCCAGCGGTCTGGGAATTGTATTACAAGCCTTATCGGCTTTGTAAAGCAGTTTAACTTTACATATAATTTTGACAGCAATTAATTACGATTTTAATAGAAACGGGCGGAAGTTTTGAAAACTTCCGCCCGTTTTATAGATTGTTTACAGCATTTCCATTTTGGCCAACGCCAGAAAGCTTTCTACCCCTCGCTCCAGAATTTCATCTGGAAACTCAAAGGCTTGAGAATGAAGATTGGGGTGATCTTCCCCATCTCCAATAAAATAGAAAGCTCCTGGAATCAACTTTAGATAATGGCCAAAATCTTCAGAACCCCGCTTGGGTTCCGGCATCTCCACCAAGGGGAAGCTCTGTTCCTGGCACATCTGCCGCACCTTGTCGGCACAAGCTTTGTGATTGGTGGTGTCAGGGAAGACATCGCAGTAAGAGAAGGAACAGGACATCCCCATCTCCTTACACTGCCCCTGGGTAAAATCAATAATCCTTTGCTTTAGTTTGTTTAGATCCTCGTCCCGATGGGCCCGGATGGTCAGCCATAACTCGCCTTTGCTGGGGGATACTCCAAAGGTTGGAGCACCTACTGTGGTGCCAATCACTGTACAGAGAACCATACCGCTATACTGGTCTGGTTTGATAAATTCGTCAATATTGTCGATGATCCGGGCAATGGCAAAGGCAGGGTTGATACCCCTCTCTGGCTCAGAGGCATGGGACTGTCGTCCCTCAAAGGCAATGGTCATACCCATGGAAGCGCTCATCACTACACCATCTTTTAGGACAATGGCACCTTTGGGCATGCCAGAGTAATTGTGCCAGCCATATATCTCCTGAATTTTTTCAGTACGCAGCATATCACAGCACTCAATGGCTCCAGCGCCATTTTCCTCCGCGTGCTGAAACAGCAGGAAAATATTCTTACCGAAAGTTTTTCCTTCCAGCTCCAACGCTACGCCAGCCAGGCCGGCGCTGTGCCCATCATGGCCGCACAGATGAGCCGGCTGACCATTGGCAGCAATAATGGCGTCAAAATCTGCCCGGAAAGCAATGCCCGGCAGGTCATTACCCTCCCGATGAACCGCATAAAACCAACGGCCCCGGTCTACGATTTCCAGGCTGGTATTTTCTTTGAGAAACTGCTGCAAAATAGCCCTGGTTTTTACCTCTTGGCAGGAGGGTTCCGCGTTTTGGTGAAGCAGCTTGCGCAGCTCTTTGATCTTGGCAAGATTTTGCTGGTTCATCTGACATACCTCATTTCTGGATGATAGTAACAAACGCCTATAGATAAATACGTTCTACATACTGGCTGGTAAAGCCTCTTAAAATCGCACCATAGGACATGGAAAACCGAAGTACATCCCCCACCTGGCAGCCCTGTGCCTCCGTTACATCTACAATCATGTGATCGGAACTGGCTCCAACCACTGTAACCCCAGGGGTCAGACAACTGAGGCCGGACGGTTCAGTATCCTGACGGCCAACAGCCAAAATAGCTCTCATTCGCCGCCCTATATTGGTAAAGGTCTCCCGCTCCCCAAAGGCATTGTATCCCACCTCTCCATCAGGATAGGAGGGCTTATACTGCCGTTCGATTATTTCCGCTTCCAGCTGTATTGCATCGGTTTGTAAGTCCTGTAAACGCTGGTGATAGGCGGATTCATACCCCCGGAGCACCGCCTCGCCCAATCGGAGATTGGTAATTTCCTCTGGCAGCTGCCCATCATAAAGGAGATGCAAGGAACTGGAGTTTCCTCCCGACAGAATGGGAATGGAAATATCATACCGTTTTTCCGCTTCTTTTGCAAGTCCACAAAGGCGCCCAATATTCTCCCTGGTAGGGATGATAGACCCATAACAGGTAAGATTGAGCCCCATCCCCATAAAGGAAAGGGATGGCAGGGAAAGAATAAATTCTATGGTTTTCCAAATTTTCTCTGGCTGGTCATAATAGATTCCCTCACGCAAATCTCCCACATCAACCATGAGAATAACCCCATGAGTCTTTCCTGCGGCACAGGCCGCCTGATTTAAGGCCAAAAGAGTTTCCTGTTGGGAGTTGAGACTGATCTCACAGAGCTCCACCACCTCACTGGCCCGGGAAATTTCCGGCAGACGCAGCAGGATTCTGGGCTTGTTGTGGCTGGGGTACCGACGAAAATTTTCCAATCGGGAGTCGGCCAAATAATCTACCGGCGAATTTTCTAATACCTCCACCATGTGGGGATCAGCACAAAACCCCTTGGTAACAACCGCGGCACTGATACCCTGGTCATGACATCGACGGGCAAGAACAGCCGCGTTATAAGCCAATTTGTCCAGATGAATAAACATTCGGGGCACTGATTTCACTCCCCCTTCTCACAATCTTCCGAAAGGCCAAGACTCTGGGCCAGCAGTTGGCCAGCTGCCTGGGGATACCGCAGGGAAAGTACGCCCAGAGAAGCCATGATGTAATCCCTGTCCTCCAGAGTGCGGATCCTGTCAGCTTTGGGATAGAGCAGTTTTCCGCTCACTCCCAGCTGCTTGAGGTTCTCCAGAATCCACTCCCGCCCCGGCAACCGGGTGAGGGCCCCGCCAGTGGCCACCAGCCACCGAATTTGCGTCAAGTCTTTGCCTTCGGCATACATCTGCCGCCCAGAGGAACCGTAGGTGCTCCGCAGCCGGCCAGCGTGACGGCTCAGAGCCATCGACGCGGCGTGCCAGGTGAGCTGACAGGTCAGCTTGCGGTGGTCCTCGTCATCGGGGATGGGCTTGTACCGGCTGAGCACTTCCTCCACATCCACCCCAGTCTCCCGGGTCAGAACGTCATAGCCCACCATATCTGCCAGGCTGTGGGCATTGACATAGACCCCCAAATCCCCCTCCACTGTCCGTTTAGCCAGTGGTTCCGGAGAAATCTGGATGCTGGTGATCTCCTCAGAGCCCTCGGTCACCGAGTGGACATCGGTAGTGGCGCCTCCCACATCCAGCACTACTAAATCCCCAATCATCCGGTAGAGCAGCTGGGTGCACTCCATCACCGCACCAGGGGTGGGCATAATGGAACCTGTCACCAAATCCCGCACATGCTCCATGCCTGGGGCTTTGGTGATGTGCTCCTCAAACACCTGGTGAATAATTTTCCGGGTGGGCTCAATGTTGAGCTCATCCAGCCTTGGGTAAACATTTTCGGTAAAATAGCCAGTAATCCCCGCCTCTTTAAACATCTGACGGATTTCCGCTTGGTTTTGAATATTACCAGCATAGATCACAGGAGCCGGCATAGCCAGGCAGCAAAGCTGCCTGGCGTTGTAGAGGGCGGTCTCTCTTTCGCCGTAGTCGGTACCGCCTGCCAGCAGAATCAGATTGGGATTGATCCGGCGTATCTCGGCCAAATCGCTCTCCCGCAGTTTACCCGCGGTGGTGAGATGCAGGTTGGCTCCTGCACCCAATGCGGCTTCCTTGGCCGCCCGGACGGTCATGTCGTAGACCAACCCATGGACAGTCATCCGAAGCCCCCCAGCGGCACTGGAGGTGGCGTACATCTCACCGTATTCCAATGGGGAGGCGCCCAGCTTCTCCTCCAAAGCTTTTAGAGCCTGCTCCAACCCAATCCGTACGTCTCCGTCCCGCACTGAAGTAGGAGCCTGGGCTTGGCCCAGAAACACAGGTTTTCCCTGGGCAATGCCATGAAACGCGTTCATTACTGTAGTGGTGGAACCAATTTCCGCCACAAGAACATCAATTTTCATGGTCCTAACACCTCCGCCTTTTTTTGAATGGTTCGCGTTTTCCCTATTTTGCACCGGCCTCTTTCTCTTTTTCAAGCCGGCGTTTTACTAAGAAAGTAGCTACATGGACACCCTTGCTGCCCCGGGTAAATCCAGCGTCGGCGCCATGCTGTACCGCAAGCTCAGGAGAAACCTGAGTTCCACCTGCCACAAAGATCAGTTTATCCCGTACCCCCATCTCCCGGGCAATCCGGTCGATGTTTTCGATATTTTTGTAGTGGATGTCGTCATGGCTGATGATGGTGGAAGCCAACATAGCGTCCGCATTGAGCTCGATGGCGGCGTTGACCAGTTTTTCCACTGGAACCGAGGTGCCCAGATAATGTAC
>CALXEL010000073.1 GCA_944387315.1 uncultured Clostridia bacterium | reverse complement strand
AGCCGGTGAAAAAGCTGGAACAGGCCTACACCGAAACGGTGGAGCAGACCTCCGCCCGCCGGGAAGAGAAACGGCAGGAGACTTCCCGCCGCCGGTTTAACATCGACATTCCCCTGGACCCGGAGCCCCCCAAAAAAGCGGAGAAATCCACCGCCACAGCCTCTGCCAACACCCAATCTTCTGAGCAGCCTTCCGCTGCCTCTCAGAGTACCGGAACAGCCACCATGGCTTCTGAACACAAGGCTCCGGAAAGCAACGCCTACATTGACGACATTATCAAAAAGATGGTGGCCAACCAAAAGCAGCCAGAGCCTGCCCCAGCGCCTGAGCCCTCCGACGGGGCCTCTTTGCAGGCACAGGCCCAAGAGCCGCCAGCGGAAGATCAGCCTGACTCCCAGGAGGAGGCTCTGGACTTTGAGAGCCAGGAGGTTCTCATCAAGCCGGTGGAGGAAAAGGTCTACACCTATCCTCCCGTCACCCTGCTGACCGAACCCACCCAGGTTCAGGAGGACACCCCGGAGGAACTGAAAGCCAACGCCCAGCGTCTGGTGGATACCCTTCAGAGCTTCGGGGTTCAGACCCGAATCATCGACATCTGTCGGGGTCCCGCTGTCACCCGCTACGAGCTGCAGCCCTCAGCTGGGGTAAAAATCAGCCGGATTACCGGCCTGGCCGATGATATCGCTCTCAATCTGGCCGCCTCCGGCGTGCGCATCGAGGCCCCCATCCCTGGCAAACCCGCTGTGGGCATCGAGATTCCCAACAAGTCCATCAGCACTGTAACCCTGCGGGAAATTGTGGACTCCAACACCTTTTCCGATGCCAAAAGCAAGCTGACCATCGCCTTAGGCCGGGATATTGCCGGCAATATCACAGTGGCCGATGTGGCCAAGATGCCCCATATGCTTATCGCTGGCGCCACCGGTTCCGGTAAATCGGTCTGTATCAACTCGATTATTATGAGCTTGCTCTTTAAAGCCTCGGACAAGGAGGTCAAATTCCTGATGATCGACCCCAAGGTGGTAGAGCTGGGAATTTACAACGGTATCCCCCACCTGTTGGTACCGGTGGTCACCGACCCCAAAAAGGCCGCCGGCGCCCTCAACTGGGCAGTCAGTGAGATGCTCAACCGCTATAAGACCTTCGCGGAAAACAGTGTCCGGGATCTGAGCTCCTACAACGCCCTGGCCCAGGAGAGCGACACCCTGGTGCCTATGCCCCAGATTGTCATTATCATTGACGAGCTTTCCGACCTGATGATGGCTGCCCCCTCCGAAGTGGAGGACGCCATCTGCCGTCTCGCCCAGATGGCCCGGGCAGCTGGTATGCATCTGGTCATTGCCACCCAGCGTCCCTCGGTAGACGTTATCACCGGTGTTATCAAAGCCAACATTCCCTCCCGAATCGCCTTTGCCGTATCCTCCCAGGTGGACTCCCGTACCATTCTGGACGCGGGAGGCGCTGAAAAACTGCTGGGTCGGGGCGATATGCTCTTCTACCCGGTGGGATCTCCCAAACCTGTTCGTGTCCAGGGCTGCTTTGTCAGCGACAAGGAAGTAGAACGGGTGGTGGAGTTTATCAAAGAGGGTGAAAAACACCAGTACGACCAGCAGATCATGGAGGAAATCGAACGGCAGGTACCTGCTGGAAAAGGTGGTTCTTCCGGCGGCGGAGAAAGCGATGGCGAAGAGAGCGACGAAATGCTGCCTGAGGCCATTGAGTGTGTCATTGAAACCGGACAGGCCTCCACCTCCTTTTTGCAGCGCCGCTTAAAGGTAGGATATGCCCGGGCCGGCCGGCTCATCGACGCCATGGAGCAGATGGGTATTGTAGGCCCCTTTGAGGGCAGCAAACCCCGTCAGGTCCTGATCTCCAAAGAGCGGTGGTATGAGATGAAACTCAACCAACAGGAAAAACAGCAGTTGCAGTAACCCATCAGGCGGCCCTTAAAGGGGCCGCCTGTTTTTTGGCTGGGGAAGCAGGCTTGGTTGCCCAACCGGGCAGGAGCGTGGTATAATAGCCGCAGAGCAGCTATTATACGTTTTAAATGGCCGGGACGATTCGCAGGCCCTGCCCGCTGCCGTCCCAATGGCCAATTATACCATTCGCCCTTTACGCTCATGGTATAATATTTTCGGCTCTTTCCAACTACCAACACCCTGGCAATCTGAGACCAATGGCCCCTCAGGTTGTCGTTACCCATAAAGGAGGAAGTTATGACAGATTTTTTGCCCATCCTGCCGGAGGAAGTGGCCCAGCGGGGCTGGGATCAGGTGGACTTTGTCTGTGTTACCGGGGACGCCTATGTGGACCATCCCAGCTTTGGCATAGCCATCATCTCCCGGCTGCTGGAGAGCCTGGGCTATCGGGTGGCCATACTGGCCCAGCCCGACTGGCGTACCGACCGGGACTTTACCCGGTTTGGGAAGCCCCGCCTGGGCTTTTTTGTCACCGGAGGCAATATTGACACCATGGTAAATGGCTACACCGCCGCCAAGCGGAAACGCTCAGACGACGCCTACTCCCCCGGCAACAAGGCGGGACGGCGCCCTGACCGGGCCACCATTGTCTACAGCCAGAAGATTCGGGAAATCTATCCCGACAGCTGTATTATCATTGGGGGATTGGAGGCCTCCCTGCGCCGGTTTGCCCACTATGACTACTGGGATGACCGGGTACGGCCCTCCATTCTGCTGGACTCCCAAGCCGACCTGCTCATCTACGGCATGGGAGAACACCAGACCGCCCAGATCGCAAAGCGGTTGGCCGCCGGGGAGCGGCCCGATCAGATCCGGGACATCCGGGGCATTTGCTACCTCTGCCACCAGTTTGAGCTGCCCGGGGATTCGGTGACCTGCGCCTCCTTTTCCAAGGTTTCCACCGATTTGCAGGCCTATGCCCGAGCCACCAAACAGCAGCTGGACGAGCATGACCATGTCTATGGCAAAACGGTGGTACAAAAACAGGATGACCAGTGGTATCTGGTGCAGACCCCTCCCGCCATCCCTTTGACCCAGCAGGAGCTGGATCAGGTGTTCGAACTGCCCTATCAGCGGTACTACCACCCCATTTACGAGAAGGAGGGGGGCGTCAAGGCCATTGAAGAGGTGGAATTTTCCATCATGCACAACCGGGGCTGCTTTGGACACTGCAACTTCTGTTCCATTGCCACCCACCAGGGCCGGGTCATCACCTGCCGCAGCCACGAGTCGGTGCTGCGGGAGGCCAGAAGCTTTCTGAAAAACCCTCGGTTTAAGGGATATATCCACGATGTAGGCGGCCCCACCGCCAACTTCCGCCAGCCCTCCTGTGACAAACAGGCAAAGCTGGGTATGTGCAAGGACCGCAAATGTCTGGGCCAGTCCCCCTGCCCCGCTCTGAAAGCCGACCATCGGGACTATGTCCAGCTGCTGCGGGAACTGCGGGCTATTCCAGGCATCAAAAAGGTGTTTGTCCGCTCCGGTGTACGGTATGACTATCTCCTCAAAGACCCGGACCCCACCTTTTTGCGAGAGCTGGTGGAATATCACGTCAGCGGCCAGCTGAAGGTGGCCCCCGAGCACTGCAGCAATGCCGTACTGGCCAAAATGGGCAAGCCTCCCATTTCGGTCTACGAGCAGTTTGCCAAAAAGTTCTACCAGACCACCAAGGCAGTGGGCAAGGAACAGTATCTGGTGCCCTATCTCATGTCCTCCCACCCGGGCAGTACCATGAAGGACGCCCTGGAACTGGCTCTCTTCCTCAAAAAGCACAACATGCGCCCGGAGCAGGTACAGGACTTCTATCCCACTCCCGGCACCATCTCCACCTGTATGTTTTATACCGGCATTGACCCTCTGACCATGGAACCGGTCTATGTGCCCCGTACCCCCCAGGAAAAAGCCGCCCAGCGGGCCATGCTCCAATACTTCCGGCCGGAAAACCGCCGGCTGATTCTGGACACCCTGGTGAAGCTGGGACGGGAAGATCTCATTGGTACCGGCTCCGATTGCCTGGTACCTCCTGACCGGGAGTACCTGCGGCAGAAGGCTGCCCGCTCTCCCAAAGCCGGCAGACAGGGAGCCGTAAAGCCATCCAAAAATAAGCTGGGGGAAAAACGAACCGGCAAGCCCATCCGACAGAACGGCAACCGGTCCAAAGGAGGCAGATAATCTATGGCGTCCCGGAGAAAATCATCCCGAAAAAAGAGCTCCTCCTACTGGACAAGCCGGATTCTTACCCTGGCAGTTTTGCTGGTGGCTGGTGCTGTAGGCCTGGTAGACTACCTTTGGAACGGCTCCACCGGCGGCGACAAAATCTCTTACGCCACAGTGGCCTCCGGCCAGCTGGAAGTGCGCATTTTAGATATGGGCCAGGCGGACAGTATTCTCATCCGCACCCAGGAAAAGGCTGCCCTCATTGACGCGGGAGAAAATGACATGGGCCAGCAGGTGCTCCGGGAGCTGGACCAGCTGGGGATTACCTCCCTGGATTTGGTCATCGGCACCCATCCCCACTCCGACCATATTGGCGGGCTGGACACGGTACTGGAGGAAATCCCAGTGGAAAAGCTGGTCATGCCCCAACTGCCAGATGACCTGGTTCCCACCACCGCCACCTACCTGGATGTTCTGTGGGCCGCCCAGGCCCAAAACCTGGAAATTGATGCCGCCCAGCCAGGAGTCTCCTACGAGCTGGGCAGCGGCGCGGTGCTGACCCTGCTGGGGCCGGTGGGGAAATATGATGATCTTAACGCCATCTCGGTGGTCTCCCGGCTGGACTTTGGGACCTGCTCCTTCCTCTTTACCGGGGACGCCACCACCCTCTCGGAGGAAAATCTTCTGAAATCTGGGGCAAACCTGGATGTGGACATTTTGGACGTGGGCCATCATGGCTCCAACACCTCTTCCAGCCCAGCCTTTCTGGCCGCCATCTCTCCCATTGCCAGCTCCATCTCTTGTGGGGCCAACAACAGCTATGGCCATCCCCACGCCGAGGTGGTGGAACGGCTGTCGGAATATGGCCCCATCTTCCGTACCGATCTGCTGGGCACCATCCTCTTTACCAGTGACGGCAGCTCGCTAATGGCTTCCAGCCAGCGAGGGGAGACTGTAGTCCTCAAAGGGGAGGCGCTCTCATGATTCTTTCCATCGACCGCTTTGAGGGGGATTATGCCGTCTGTATTGACGACAACGGCAAAAAGACCGATCTGCCCCGGGCTCTGCTGCCTACCGGCAGCCGGGAGGGGGATTGTATTCGTCCGGATTCCCAGGGGAACTACCACCTGGACCCGGAGGAAACCCACCGCCGGAGGCAGAGGGCCATCGCCCTCAGCCAAAAACTGTTTCGCCACCCCAACCAGAAGGAGGATGTAAAATGATAAAAATTGCGCTGCTCACCGCCCCAGGTTTTGAGGAAGGAGAGACCGTTGTCATCTGCGATGTACTGCGCCGGGCTGGCTTTGACTGTAAACTGGTCAGCACTGCCCAAAAGCTGGTAACAGGAGCCCACGGCATGACCCTGGAAACCGATCTGCGGCTGGCCTCCCAGCCCGACCAATGTCTGGAACAATTGGCTGACTACCAGATGGTGGTGCTACCTGGAGGCTGGACTGGTGTGGACAACCTTACCGCCGACCAGCGGGTATTGGCCCTGGTCCGGGCCTTTGATCAGGACAAAGAAAAATATGTGGCCGCCATCTGCGCCGCCCCTGGCGTACTGGCCGCCGCCGGTATCACCAAAGGGCGCACCCTCACCTCCTATCCCAGCGAAAAGCTCTATCCCCTCTTTGCCGACGCCCACTACCGGGAGGACGCAGTGGTGGTGGACGGCCATCTCATCACCAGCCGGGGCCCTGCCTGTGCCTTGCCCTTTGCTTTTGCCCTGGTGGATCAGCTGGGCGGAGACAGCGCTTTTATCAAAGAGCGGTTTCTCTATTCCACTTTAAAAGAATATCCCGACGCATAACCCGATAGACAACAAAAAAGCGCGTCCCCTGGTGGGGACGCGCTTTTCTTTTGCATTTGTGTTACAGCAGAATGGTACCGTTGATATCCAGCTTAAAGGTCAAATCCAGGTAGTCCGCCGCACGCCGGCAGAGCATCATACGGGTGAGGAAAATCTCAAAATAATCCATTACCGAGGAGATCTGGGTATCAATGGAGAGCTCCAGTGTGATGGTGCGGCGCTCCACATTGAGGACCAGAGCAGATTTTTCCACCGCGTAGTTGACCCGGTCGTGAATATCAAACTTAGCAAAATCCCGGTTCCGTACCCGGGTACGGCGCACGTCCGATTTGTCCGCCAGAATCAGCGCCGCCGCCAAGGGGTTGACCGGTACCGCCGTACCCTCATCGTGGTTGCCGATGGCGGTGATGATAGTGGCCACCTCCCCGGCGTCCATCCCCAGCTTATCCAGAATCCGGAAAGCCATGACAGCGCCGCTTTGGGCGTGATCCACCCGGTTGATCACATTGCCAATATCATGCATGTACCCCGCGATCATGGCCAGTTCCACCATGCGGTCATCATAGCCCAGCATCTGCAAAATATCATGGGCCCCATGGGCAGCTTTGCTGACATGGGCAAAGCTGTGTTCGGTGTATCCCAGTTCGATCAGGGTTTCATCGGCACGAATGATATAGGTTTTAATTTCTTCGTTGTTTTTAATGTCTTCAAATGTTACTTGACTCATTCATTTCCTCCAAAATTCTTGTCATACTATAAGAAGCGGCTCCTGGCCGTTTGTTGTATCTCACTGCGCATTTCTATTATACACCTGAAAATAGCAGGTACAAACCTTTTGAGAAGATTTCACAAACTGTTTACCAATATTT
>CALXEL010000072.1 GCA_944387315.1 uncultured Clostridia bacterium | reverse complement strand
GGCGCTGATAACCCCACCCCCTACACAGAGCAGAGGCCGGTGGGAGGCCTCAATGGCCTGGGCCACCCGTTTCACCTGTAGGGCATTGCCCCGGACGGTGGGCTTGTACCCCCGGATCTCCACCTTGACATTTGGGGGACAGACTCCCAGCCGCTGCAGCTGGACATTGACCGGCAGATCAATAAGCACCGGGCCGGGGCGGCCGGTACCGGCTATGTAAAAGGCCTCCCCCACAATCCGGGGCAGGTCGGCGGCGTCCTGTACCAGATAGCTGTATTTGGTAAAGCTTTGGCTGGCGCCAGTGATGTCCGCCTCCTGGAACACATCCCGCCCCAGCAGGCTGCTGTCCACCTGTCCGGTGATGGCCACCATGGGAATGGAGTCCATATAGGCAGTGGCCAAAGCGGTCAGCAGGTTGGTGGCTCCCGGGCCGGAGGTGGTGATGCACACCCCAGGCCGGCCGGTAAGCCGCCCGTATCCGCTGGCGGCGTGGCCGGCGTTCTGTTCCTGCCGCACCAACACATGGCGGATGGCCGAGCGGGAAAGGCTGTCATAAACTGGGCAGATGGCCGCTCCCGGGTAGCCAAAGACTACCGACACTCCCTCCGCCTGCAACGATTGTACCAGAATATCCGCACCGGTAATCATCTGTTTTCCCCCTTCTGATTTAAGAAACGCCGGAGCCCAGCAATTTACCCCTTTGTCTCACTAAAATATTATATCTGATTATACCCGCCCACCCGGGTTCCGTCAACCTGGCTTTGCGAAAAAAGGGAATCTTCCCCTTGCAGGAAAGAGGAAGAATTTTATCACTGTTTAAAAGGAAAGATGGTTTGACAACCACTGTGACCAACGGTAAAATAAAGGAAGGCCTGTTCCCAGGCTCTTTGAAACTGTGTAACCTTACCCGGAGGATTATTTTAGATGCGAAACCAAAAACTTTTTGCCCTGCTGCTGGGCGGTCTCATGGCCCTGGCACCCCTTACCGGATGCGGCCAGAGCACAGACGGCCAGCAAACCACCCCCGACTACCCGGTGGAAATCAGCGGCACCAAAATATTGGAGATGCCCAAAATTGTGGTATCCCTCTCCCCCGCCATTACCCAAACCCTGGAAGAACTGGGGATGGGGGGCCGGATCGCTGGGATCAGCGATTACTGCCAAACCCCGGACACCGGCGGGGAGGAATATAACTTTCAGCGGTGCGGCACCGCTCAAAATCCCGACCTGACCGCCATTGGCCGCACCGGAGCGGATGTGGTATTCACCCCGGACACCCTGACCAATGAAAACCTCATCCAGCTTCAGCAGATGGATATGGATGTGGTGGTCATTCCCGCCGCTTCCAGCCTTGAGGGAGTGAAAAATAACTATATGGATCTGTTTCGGGTCATGTGGGGAGAGACCACCGGAAAAGCCAAAGGAGAGACCTTTGCCCAAACCTTTGACAGCAAGCTGGAAGAGATTCGCTCCCGGGTAGCCCAGGGAGAAACCGGGCTGACTGCCGCCTTTGTGGGACCTGCCCTGCTGAATATCGCCACCGGAGACACCCTGGAAGGGGAAGTGCTGGAACTGTTGGGATTGGAAAACTGGGGCGCTCCCTATACCGACTTTGTTTACCCCAAGGAAAAAGAAATAGATCTGATGCCGGATGTGCTTTTTTACAACCAGCTGATGACCCGGGACGCCATTGTAGGCTCCTCCTGTTATAAAACGACCCCCGCTGTAGTAAATGGCCGGGTCTACGCCGTAGAAGCCTCGGACTTTGAGAATCAGGCCCCCCTGTCCCTGCTGCGGGCCATCTGGCAGATGGGTGAGGACCTCTACCCGGAAGCTTTTTACATTGAGCCCCGTCCCGACCGGGGATATTAAAAATTACTGAAAATGCCAAAACGGCTCCCGCCTACAGGCGGGAGCCGTTTTTTGTTTTTTTATCGGGTCAGGGCAGGCTGCCGCCGGTGGAGATGGCCAATCCGGCAGAGCACTGCCGCGCCACCCGCCAGGACTGCCGTTCCCAAGGCGAAACCTATGACGATGCGCATACAGCAGGCATAGAAAAATTCCAGAGGGAACATGCGGATCATCACGCTGACCGCCGGATCCAGCAGCCACAGGTCGTTGGTAAAAACCACCTGATGGAACTTGACCCAGAACCAATTGAAATTAAAGATAAAGACAATTCCCAACACCAGAATCAGAACACAAAACACCGGGAGAGCCACCAAAAAGCCCCGGGCTAACCGGTCAATGCCAGACCGTCCCCGGCGAAAGACACAAAGCCCGGCCAGAAGGACAGTCGCTCCCCCAAAGGCCCAGATGCTTCGATCCAGCAGCACAAACAGCCGCCGCACATCTACCATGTGATCCTTTTCCCGCTGGTCAAACACTTCCCGTTCCTCTCCGTCAATGACGGCGGTCATATCCAGGTTTTCCCGATCCCCTTTTATGTAGTCCAGTAGATTTTCAGTCACCCGATCCAGATCGGCAAAGGACATGCCGGTGTATTGGTCGGTTCCGTTTTTGTGGTACTGACGGCTGAAAAATTCCCCGTCCATAGATACCATCCGAATACTAGTCAAAAGCAGGGTGACCAACAGGCAGATCCCCGCGGCAATTTCCCAACCGCCAGTGGGTATTTTTACTCTCTCCAAATGTACCTCTCCTCTTTCCCTGATTCTGTCCAGCGGCGGGCAAAGCCGCTCCGCTCCCTGAAAAAAGCGGGCCCCAACAGGGGCCCCTTTTTTATTTTACTGTGGTGTCGGTGTAATAATGTTCCAAAATTTCTATGTAGGAGTAGCCCTCATCCTGGGCCAGATAGTGGGCACCCCACTGACTCATTCCCACTCCATGGCCATAGCCCCGGGTAGTAAAGGTGAACTTACCATTGCGATAGCTGACCTCAAAACAGGTGGATTTCAGCGAGAAATTCAAAAGCTGTTCCCGGATGCTGCGGCCGGTGATGGAGGTTCCCGAGGAAACTTTTCCTCCCTGGCTGCAGTCATAACCGCCTACTTCTACCCGTCCCACATAGTCTCCCGAGGCCATGTTGTCATAGTCAATGACAATCCAGTCCTCCGGGTCATTGGGCATCTCCTCATACAGGTCAATCCGGTAGGTGGACCATACTCGATCGGCCAGATCTTCCTCACTGATGGTGTAACTTCCCTTGTAATAGGGGGAGTACTCATCCACCCAACTGTCCACGGGCACCAGATAGGGCACTGAACTGCCCCATACCGATTTGGCGCTGGCAGTTTCCCCACAGCTGGCCGAGTGGTAAACGGCGTTGATATACTGGCCATTGTAATAGATGGCCTCTCCCAGCACAGAATCCACCGCTTTCCAAACCGACTGGTTTACATTGCTGCTCAAAGCCACAGTGGGAACGCTGCCCAACACATCGTTGTAATATTTCACATAGGTGTAAGAACTGACCACATGGGCCTTGAGGGCCTCTATATGGAACTGGCCTCCCGTCTCGTTCTGTACCATCTGGCCGATCAGTTCTCTGGCCTCCATCTGTTTGGTGCTTCCATTTACCTTGACCCGCAGAATTTCTTCCGCCACGTCGCTGGGACGGGAGGGGGTGGAGGGTTCATCCTCCTCATAGGGGTCATCGGTGTTGCCGCCGCCAATAGGAGGCTCATCCTCCTCATAGGGGTCGGAACTGGAGGAAGGTGGCGCACTGGAACTGCTAGGGGGAGCCGAACTGGACGAGGACGGCTGACTGGAGCTGCTGGGCGGAGCCGAACTGGACGAGGACGGCTGACTGGAGCTGCTGGAGGGAGCCGAACTGGATGAAGACGGCTGGCTGGAGCTGCTGGAAGGTGCCGAACTGGACGAGGACGGCTGACTGGAGCTGCTGGAAGGAGCCGAACTGGATGAGGACGGCGCACTGGAGCTGCTGGAGGGAGCCGAACTGGACGAGGACGGCGCACTGGAACTGCTGGAAGGTGCCGAACTGGACGAGGACGGTTTTACAATGCCAGAAACAGTATTGCCAGTGGGTTTGCTGCCTCCATAGAGCCGATACCAAACATCCGGCATCAAAGGATTGGGATTGAGGGTGGCCTTGTCTGTATCCACCGACAGGCTCTCGCCGTTGCGCACCTTGCGGGCCACCACCACAAACCGGGCATCTCCAAACTCATAGGTGCAGGTAGAAAGGGTCAGAAGCTGATCCCCCTGGCGGATGTCCACCGGTGTCTGAATGAGAGAGCGGCGGGTAACCTCTTCCACAAAGTCCTCATATTCCTCCGGGGTACCCCAGATAAAGTTGTGATACTCAAAAACTTCCCCATCCTGGGGGCGGGTATTGGTAATAAAGACACCGATAACCTTATAGCTGGCCTCTTCATAGACCGAGTCAAAGGTAATCACTGGATGTTCTTTGTAGTAGTCCAGGTTCTGATACTGAATCAACTCTCCAAACATCTGACCATCCCGCATGTTGTGACCGTAAATAATCAAATTGCTGGGCTCAGCGGTCAGGTCGGTACGGTAGTCCAAAAAGGGAGCGCCATGACGGTTGTTGTTTTTATTAAAATCCTTTTTCAGGTAGTAGTCGTTGTCCTGGGCCTGTACTACAGGGTAACTGAGCTGGGTGCCGGGAATTTCCAACCAACCCACCAGATCTGAGTTGAGATCGTAAAGCTCAGAAAATTTTTCCAAATACCCATCGGGAAGATTGCCGCTGCCGCTGCCGCCCAGCATCTCTTCCCACCGGCCTGCCGCCACCCGGTTGGCCCAGGCGGTGTACTGGTAATAACCCAGATAGCTGGCCGCCGACAAAAAGACCACCAGCGCAGCGAGAAAAATGCTTTTTCGGATCTTCTCCCCGGTGGAATCCTCTTTCCCAGGCAGGAGACCACGCAGCCGTCTCTTTTTCTTTTGGGGTGTACCCACCGGCTGCCGCTCAGGGGGCGGGGTGAAAAACAGAGCTTTCTCTCCCGCCAGGGCAGAGCCGGGATTTTTCACTGGCTGGCCCAGCTGCAAAAAATGCTGGCTGCCGGACAAATAGAGCCGCAGCAGGTTACAGGCGTGCATCACCAGGCCGTATTCCGGCTCCCGCCGAAGCACAACCTCCTCCTGCCAGAAACGGCTGCCATCACAGAGGACAGCCTGGGCCTGATAGCCCTGGCTGTCAGAACACAGCCCCAGGGCAATACCCAGCCCATCGGGCTGCTGGGCAGCCGCCAAAGCCGCCACCTGGGCCAGATCGGCCACATCCTCTGCTGTGGAACGGTCCAGCATCTCGATGGAAAGGGAGGGCTGTTCCTTGCCCAACAGGTTGGCAAACAACCCCTGGTTTCCCTCTTCCCAGATGGTGAGAGGTTTGCCTGTCTTGGCCGCCAGCCGGGCGGTCACCTGTACCAGCCCCTCCTGGCTGGTGGAGTAAATATCCTCACCCAGCTGCTGTTCCAGCCGGGTCATCATCTTCTCAATTTCCGAGGGCCGGGTGGAAATCAGCCGCACCAGGCCGCTGTACCCCATAGGATAGGCGCCCCAGCCCACTTTGGCATCCCCCGCCGCCTCCTGAGCGGCCTGGGCCAATTCGCCCACCGGCACTCCAAAGGTATACAAAGTCCGGCGTTCCAGCCCCTTGGCCAGCTGAGGATATACCTGCTCCCACAGCAGTTCCAAAAGGCCACTGCCCTCCTGAGGCAGACAATAAACCTGCTGGTCCCCCACCGGGAGGGCAAAACCGGCGCTGCGCCCCCCGCAGGCGGTCAGCAGCCGGGACCCCTGAGGCAGCCGGCAGGCTTCCTGGGGGCTTGCACCCTTGCGGTTTTGTCCCCTTAACCACTCTAGGGCGGCTGGGCTGGACACCAGAGGCAAATCCAGCCCCTGAGCCAACAGTTCTTTTAAGGGATTCTCCCACCCGGGGCCGAATCCTCCAATGGTAATAATCACGTCGCTGCGGACAAAAGCCCGTTCCAGAGCCTTTTCCAATTCATCCTGGTTGTCAAGGATTTGGGTGACGAAAATCTCCCCTTCCACAAGGGCTCTCAGCTCCCGCAAAACACCGGAAGCAATACCCTTCCCCGGGTTTTGGAGATCAAATTTGGAAGAAAGAGAGAGAAGTTCGAGTACCATAATCCTTTGCACCTCCTTTGGTTTAAGATCCTCTTATCTGTGTGTCTGCAACCAGGCTGTTTTCTGAATTTTTATCCAATGACAATGGTTTCCACCTGCTCCAGTGCCGCCGCCAACAGAGTTTCCTCATCCAGGGCCTTCTCCGCCTGCTCAATCATCCAAAGATTGGGCTTGGTGCGGGGATGCCGGGGGGTAAATACCGTACAGCAGTCCTCATAGGGCAGAATGGAAGTCTCAAAAGTGTCAATTTTACGGGATATTTCTATGATTTCCCGTTTATCCATTCCTATGACCGGACGCAGCACCGGCATGGCGCAGGCCACATCGGTACAGGCGATGGCCGAAAGAGTCTGGCTGGCCACCTGGGCCATGCTCTCCCCAGTAATCAGGGCGCCGCAGCCATTTTTCTCCGCCACCGACTGAGCAATTTTCATCATGTACCGGCGCATAATAATGGTAAACAGTTCCTCGGGGCAACGCTCCCGGATCTCCTCCTGAATCTGGGTAAATCCCACTACATGCAAAGGGATTTTGCCGCAGTACTCCCCCATCTTTTCACAGAGGGTCATCACCTTGCGTTTGGCCCGCTCACTGGTATAGGGGGGCGCCGCAAAGTGGATGGCCTGGATTTCCAGCCCCCGCTTGGCCATCATATAGCCCGCTACCGGGCTGTCAATACCGCCCGACAGCAGCAGCATGGCCCGGCCGCTGGTTCCCACCGGCATGCCGCCGGCACCCTCAATCTGGCCGGCGTGGATGTAGGCGGCAAAGTCCCGGATCTCCACCATCACCACCAGCTGTGGGTTCTGGACATCCACCCGCAGATGGGGAAACCGTTCCAGCAGTTCGCCACCCAGCTCCCGGCAGATCTCCGGGCTCTTCATAGGAAAGCTCTTGTCGGAGCGCTTGGCCTCCACCTTAAAGGTTTTGATCCCCGCCAAAGTCGGCGCCAGATATTCTGCCGCCGCCCCTACAATAGCGTCAAAGTCCTTGTCCACCACACAGGCCCGGGATAGGGCCGCGAAGCCAAAGACCTTTTGCAGCCGCCGTACCGCCTCATCCAGGTCTACGCCCTCGCTGACCGGCTCGGCGTAAAGGGTAGACTGGGCCTTGTAAAAATGGAAGGTGCCCAGATCCGCCAGTTTCCGTTTGCAGTTTTGAATCAGTTTATCCTCAAATGTGTACCGGTTGAGGCCCTTGAGGGCGATCTCTCCCGATTTCAGTAAAATCAGTTCTCTCATTGCCATTCCCCAAATCTCTGTTGTATTGTCCTATCGGGCTTTGGCCAGCTTGGACATGCCCAAAGCCAAAGCGTCAGCAAAGGCGTCCACCTCTTCCAGGGTGGTGCTCCGCTGAAAGCTGATACGCAGCGCGCTGTCGATGATTTTCGGCGCCAGCCCCATGGCTTCCAGCACATGGCTCTTGGCATTTTTGGTGCAGGCCGACGCGCTGGAGACATAGATGCCCTGGCTCTCCAAAAAGTGGAGCATCACCTCAGAACGGTAGCCCACCGCCGAAAGGTTGAGAATATAGGGCAGCGAGTCAGCGGGTGAGTTGATGACAACTCCCTCCATAGCCGACAGCCGCTTTACCAGATGGTCACGCACCTGGGTCACCGATTCCATCCCTTTGGCCATCTCCTCCCCCGCCAGCTGGCAGGCGAGCCCCATACCGCAGGCCAGGGGCAGGTTCTCGGTGCCGGGCCGCAGGCCCTGCTGCTGGCTGCCTCCATAGAGCAGGGGGACCAGCCGCACCCCTTTTTTCACATAGAGGGCGCCCACCCCTTTGGGAGCGTGGATTTTATGTCCGCTGACACTGAGCAGGTCGATCTGGCTTTTGCCCACCTGGATGGGCAGCTTGCCAAAGGCCTGGACCCCATCGCAGTGAAACAGCGCCTGGGGATTTTTCTCCTTGACCGCCTGGGCCAGCTGGGCCACCGGCTGAATGGTGCCCACCTCATTGTTGACCATCATAACGCTGACAAAGATGGTGTCCTCATTGACCGCGTCCACAACCGCCTGGGGGTCAATCCGGCCGGCGGCATCCGGCTGGATGTAAACCGCCTCAAAGCCCTGCTCCTCCAGCTGGGCAAAAGGCCCCAGCACCGAGGAATGCTCAAAGGCGGTGGTGATGATCCGCTTGCCCCGCCGCTGCCGGGCCCTAACCCCACCAAAAATGGCCAGGTTGTTGGATTCGGTGCCCCCTGAGGTAAACAGTACCCTCTGGGGGTCCTGGGCTCCCATCAGGGCAGCCACCTGCTTTTGGGCCTCTTCCAGCCGCAGCTGGGCGTCCAGTCCCTTTTGGTGCAGGGAGGAGGGATTTCCATACTCCTCCACCATAATATTGCAAATCAGCTGGGCCACCCGCTCATCGGTGCGGGTGGTGGCGCTGTTGTCCAGATAGATCTCTCTCACAGTCCAGGGGCCTCCTTTGTTGCCTGCCGCTGTTTTCACCGACAGCGGCTTGTTTTCTGTCGAAAACGGTCTTTGGTTATTATAGCGTATTTATGGCTTTCTTTCAAATGGTGCGGGGGCTTTTTACATATTTTTAATAATACCGGGGAAATCTAACAGCAGCAAAACCAAATCCCAGCAAAAACAAAAAAGAATTTGGAGGAAGTTCCATGAAATTCCAAATTTCCAAACGCAACGCCATTCGAATTGGCTCCTACCTCACCGCCCTGACTGTGGTGCTGGGAGCTGGCGCCGCTGTGGAATACACCCGGGCCCAGCAGTATAAACACCAGCTGGAATCCTCATATATGCGCTCCCTGGGCGAGCTTTCCAGCTATATGGCCAGCATTTCCACCACCCTTAACAAGGGTATTTACGCCGGCACCCCCACCCAGCTTTCCACCCTGTCCGCCCAGCTGTGGCGGGAGGCGGGCTCGGCCAAAGCGGCTCTTTCCAGCCTGCCCATCACCCAGCTGGAACTGACCAACACCTATAAATTTCTCTCCCAGGTGGGGGATTATGCCATGACCCTCTCGGTCCGCAACGCCCAGGGAGAGGCGGTCACCCAGGGGGAGATGGACAACCTGACTGCCCTTTTGGACTACGCCGGCAAGATGAACCAGCATATATCCTCCCTGCAGCAGCAGATTTCCCGAGGGGAGCTGACCTTTGATGAGATCGTACAGGCAGCTGCCCAGAACCAGGATGGAGCGGACACCCAACAGTCTCCCTCCGACGGAACAGACGGCAGCCAGAACGATCAGCTGCTCAGCTTTAACGAGATGGAGGACAGCTTTACCGGCTATCCCAAACTGATCTATGACGGTCCCTTCTCCGACCACATGCTGGAGCGCCAGCCTCTGCTGACCCAGGGCCAGCCGGAAATCTCCCAGGAGGAGGCCCAGAATCGGGCAGCTGGAGCAACGGGGATCTCCGCCGGGAGCCTGACCTTCAGCGGGGAGGAAAATTCCAACATGGCCTCCTACTGTTTCTCGGGGGAAAATTATGACATTGGCATCACCAAACAGGGGGGCTATCTGGCCTACCTGGAGTGCGCCCGGGAGATTGGGGACCGAGCTCTCACCAATGAGCAGGCGGTAGAAAAAGCCCGGGCCTGGCTGGAGGGAATGGGCATTTCCTCCATGAAGGAAAGCTACTATGAGTCGGCAGGCGGGGTCTGCACCGTCAACTTCGCCTACACCCAAGAGGATGTCACCTGCTACACCGACCTTATCAAGGTGGGAGTGGCCCTGGACAACGGCCAGGTTGTCTCGGTGGACGCCAGAGGCTATATCACCAACCACCACCAGCGGGAGATGGCCGCTCCCGCCCTGACCCAGCAGGAGGCCCTGGCCTCGGTAAGCAGCTCCCTCAGCGCCCAGGGCACAGGGCTGGCCCTCATCCCCACCGCGGGGCTCAATGAGGTGCTCACCTATGAATTCCGCTGCACCAGTGAAAGAGGGGACAATGTGCTGGTCTATATCAACGCCCAGACCGGTGAGGAGGAGCAGATTCTGCTGCTCATCGAAACCGAGGACGGGGTACTGACCCTCTGATTGATCCTGTAAACCAAACAGGGGCCTCTCCCAGGAGAGGCCCCTGTTTGCTTGCGCGGCCGGAACTTCCTGTAGTATAATGGGGTCAAACCAGTTGGGATTAGGAGGATCTATGGGAGAGACAAAACGGAGTTTTATGAAAAAAAGCGACTGGCTGCTGCTGGGCCTGGCGGCGCTGATCTGTGCCGGGGCGCTGGCCTTTTACTGGTGGAAAGGCCAGAACCAGGAGGCCTACAACTACGCCATCCTGTCCATTGACGGGGTGGAGGTGGAGACCTTTGCCCTGGCCGATTACACCGACCTTGTGACTGTGGACCTCAGCCAAAAGTACGGGGTGCCCGCCTCTCTGGAGCTGGAAAATCATCAAATCCGCTTTGTAAACGTCACCTGTCCCGACCACATCTGTGAGGGCTATGGATGGATTTCCAGAGAAATGGAATCGGCCATCTGTCTGCCCAACCGCACCGCGGTGGTCATCTATACCCCTGAGGAGATGAAAAACCGCCAGTAACCGAGAGAGGAGCTAATGGTATGGACTGTCCCTACTGTCACAAACCTATGGAACCGGGCTGGATCGAGGCCCGGTGTGAACGTCTCAGCTGGACTCCCTATGGGGAGAAAAAAGGACCCTTTCGCTGGTCGGTGAGCCAGAACGGTGTCCCTCTGGGGGAATATTACTTCTTCCAGGGCGCCAAAATCCCGGCCGACTACTGTCCCCACTGCGGCAAGATCATTTTGGCCGGGGTGCCCCGCAGGCCGGAGAAAAAGGATACAAAATAGAATGAGAAAAGCCGGCGGACCTAAGGTCCGCCGGCCTGTTTATTTTTAGATACTGCCCTGTGAGGAAATCAGTCTTCCGCCTCATCGTCCACTGGGGGGACAATATTGGCTTTCAGCTTGGAAATCCGCCGGTCGTCCACCTCCAGAACGGTAAAGCAGACGTTGCCGATGGTAACGGAAGGGTGCTCCCCCTCCCGGGGAATATCTCCCAGCATATCGATCACCACACCGCCGATGGTGTCGTATTCCACATCCTCAGGGATCTCAATATCCAGAATATGTTCCACCTCTTCCACCGAGGTCCAGCCATCAAAGGTGTATTCGGTGTCTGAGATTTTTTCCACTTCTTCCTCTTCCTGGTCATACTCGTCCTGAATATTGCCCACAATAGATTCCAGAAGATCCTCCATGGTGACAATACCATAGGTGCCGCCATACTCATCGATGACCACCGCCATGTGGAGCTTCTTGCTTTTAAATTCCTTAAACAGCTCGGTGCACCGGGTGGATTCCGGCACATAGAAAGGTTCCCGCAAAAAGCGGCTCAGCTCAAAGGGTTCCTCCTGATCCAGCAGGGAGAGCAGATCCTTGGCATATAAAATTCCAATGATATTGTCCAGATCCTCCTCATAGACAGGAATCCGGGAATATCCGGTCTCTTTGACCAGGGCTACAATTTCTTCCAGGGTAGCGGTATTTTCCACCGCGGTCAGCTCCATACGGTGGGTCATAATCTCCGCCACTGTTCTGTCGTCAAACTCAAAGATATTGTTGATCATATCTTTTTCGCTCTGCTCGATGGTGCCTTTTTCCTCACCCACATCCACCATCATGCGGATCTCTTCCTCGGTTACTTCCTCCCGCTCCCGATGGGGATTCTGTCCAAAGAGCCGCAGCAGCAAATTGGTACTGGCTGATAAAAACCACACCACCGGACTGAGCAGCACAGAAAATAAGGACAGGGGGGAAGCGATGGCAAAAGCGATCTCCTCGGGAAAATAGCCCGCCAACCGCCGGGGCAGCAAATTGCCCAATACCAAAATAAAATAGGCCAGCAGCAAGGTAACCGCCACCAGAGTGACCGGCTGGGTCAGCCAGTGAGGCACCTGAGCGCCGAACACCTGGGCCAGGGTCAGCTGGGAAAACCGATCGGCCACCAGCGCCACCGCCAGCAGTCCTGAAAGGGTTGATCCCGTCTGTACTGTAGCCAAAAATTTAGCTGGGGAGTTGGTAAGCTTTTGAATTTTTTTGGCTCGTCTGTCTCCCTCATCCGCCATCCGTTTGATCTTGTTGTCATTGAGGCCAATAACAGCCGCCTCGCTGGCAGCAAAAAAGCCATTGACGCCAATCAGGGCGATCAGGGCAACAATCGAGCCCACCATACTACCGTCAGGGTCCATCTCTTTTGTCTCCTTCTAAATGTTCTGGGTTTTTAAGACAGGCCATTTGTCCTGCCTGCAAAAATCCCGCATTTTTTCATGATAAATTATATCTGTTTTCACCTGCTGTGTCAAACACTATTCTTCCAGGCAATGTTTTTGTCCATCTGTCTTTATATTTGAATTTTTTATCACTTCTATAATTTTTTTGAGACAAATTGGAAAAGCCTTTAGGAGGTTTATGCAAGTTTTTTCAGAAAGGTTCAGAATGATTTTAGACGTTTTGTTAAAAATAGGGATAAACCCGCTATTTTACTGGAAAATGTCCCAACCAACCCTTTACATTACAGGGCAAAAATGATAGAATTTATCCGGGTGAGTATCAAATAAAGGATCGTCCTTTATTCCAAATCCTACTACCAATTTTAAGGGAGGATATTAAAAACATGGCAAGAAAAATGAAAACCATGGATGGCAATAACGCCGCTGCGCACGTATCTTATGCGTTCACAGATCTGGCTGCCATCTACCCTATTACCCCTTCTTCTGTCATGGCAGAAGTGACCGACAAATGGGCTGCTGAAGGCCGCAAAAACATTTTCGGTCAGGAAGTAAAAGTTGTTGAGATGCAGTCCGAGGCTGGTGCCGCCGGTACCGTACACGGCTCTTTGGCAGCCGGTGCTCTGACCACCACCTATACCGCTTCTCAGGGCCTTTTGCTGATGATCCCCAACATGTATAAAATGGCCGGCGAGCTGCTGCCCAGTGTTATTCATGTTTCGGCTCGTGCTGTTGCTTCCCACGCTCTGAACATCTTCGGCGATCACTCTGACGTGTACGCTTGCCGTCAGACTGGTTACGCTATGCTCTGCTCTTCCAGCGTACAGGAAGTAATGGATCTGGGTGCTGTGGCTCATCTGGCCGCCATCAAAGGCCGGGTTCCTTTCCTCCATTTCTTCGATGGTTTCCGTACCTCCCATGAGATTCAGAAAATCGAGATCTGGGACTACAACGACCTGGCTGAAATGGTTGACTGGGACGCTATCGACGCTTTCCGGAAACGCGCTCTGAATCCTGAGCACCCCGTACTGCGCGGCACCGCTCAGAACCCCGACATCTTCTTCCAGGCAAGAGAGGCCTGCAACACCTACTATGACGCTGTTCCTGGCATCGTAGAGGAGTATATGAACAAGATCAATGCCAAGATCGGCACTGATTATGCTCTGTTCAACTACTACGGCGCTCCCGACGCTACCGAGGTTATCATCGCTATGGGTTCTGTCTGCGACACCATTGACGAGACCATTGATTACCTCAACGCTCATGGCCGTAAAGTTGGTCTGGTTAAGGTTCGCCTGTACCGTCCTTTCTCTCAGAAACACCTGCTGGCCGCTCTGCCTGAGACTGTCAAGAGCATCTCTGTTCTGGACAGAACCAAAGAGCCCGGCTCCCTGGGTGAGCCCCTGTACCTGGATGTTGTTCTGGCCCTGCGGGATACCAAATTTGGTTCTGTTCCCGTTTACTCCGGCCGGTATGGTCTGGGTTCCAAGGACACCACTCCTGCTCAGATCGTTGCTGTATATGACAACGCTGTAGAGAAAGAGCCCATCAAACGGTTCACCATTGGCATCAACGACGATGTAACCCATCTGTCTCTGCCCATCAAAGAGAATCCCGATACCGCTCCTGCTGGCACCACCAGCTGTATCTTCTGGGGTCTGGGTTCCGATGGTACTGTTGGCGCCAACAAGAACTCCATCAAGATCATCGGTGACCACACCGACATGTACGCTCAGGCTTACTTTGCTTACGACTCCAAAAAGTCCGGCGGTGTAACCACTTCTCACCTGAGATTTGGTAAACAGCCTATCAAGTCCACCTACCTGGTTAACAAGGCCGACTTTGTTGCTTGTCACAACCCCTCTTATATTGACAAGTACGACATGGTCAGCGCTCTGAAACCCGGCGGCACCTTCCTGCTCAACTGCGGATGGGATATGGCTGAGATCGAAGAGAGACTGCCTGGCTGCGTAAAACGCTATATTGCCCAGAACAATATCAAGTTCTACACCATCGATGGTGTTTCCATCGGTAAGGAAATCGGTCTGGGAAGCAGAATCAACACTATTCTCCAATCCGCTTTCTTCAAACTGGCCAACATCATTCCTTCCGAGGACGCCATCAAGTATATGAAGGATGCCGCTACCGCTTCTTACGGCAAGAAGGGTGAGAAGGTTGTAGCCATGAACCATGCCGCTATCGACCGTGGCGCTGAGAGCCTGGTTGAGGTTAAGGTTCCCGACTCTTGGAAGACTGCTGAGGGTGACTTTGTACATCCCGTAGCCAAGGGCGAGCGCAAAGAGCTGATTGACTTCGTCAACAACATTCTGACCCCCATGAACGCTCAGAAGGGCGATACCCTGCCTGTATCCACCTTTGTTAAGGATGCTGACGGTACCTTCCCCCAGGGCTCTGCCGCTTACGAGAAACGTGGTATCGCTGTAGATGTTCCTGTTTGGAATCCTCAGAACTGTATCCAGTGTAACTTCTGTTCCTATGTTTGTCCTCATGCCGTTATCCGTCCCGTTGTCATGACTGAGGCTGAGGCCGCCAAGGCTCCCGCTTCCATGAAGATGACCGACATGTCCGGTATGCCCGGCTACAAGTTCGCTATGACCGTTTCGGTTCTCGACTGTACCGGATGTGGCTCTTGTGCCAACGTATGCCCCGGCAAGAAGGGCGAGAAGGCTCTGGTTATGGAGTCCCTGGACAAACATCGCGATCAGCAGGACGCTTTCGCTTACGGCTTCGACCTGCCTGTAAAACCCGAAGTGCTTGAGAAATTCAAAGAGACCACCGTTAAGGGCAGCCAGTTTAAGCAGCCCCTGCTTGAGTTCTCCGGCGCCTGCGCAGGCTGTGGTGAGACTCCTTACGCCAAGCTGGCTACCCAGCTGTTCGGCGACAGAATGTATATCGCCAACGCCACCGGTTGTTCCTCTATCTGGGGCGGTTCCGCACCTTCCACTCCTTACACTGTAAACAAAGAGGGTCATGGTCCTTCTTGGGGCAACTCCCTGTTTGAGGATAACGCTGAGTACGGCTATGGTATGTATCTGGCTCAGGCTACCTTGAGAAACCACCTGATTGCCAAGTTGGCTGAGATGGAGAAAAACACCGATGACGCTGAGATGAAAGCTGCCATCGAGGGTTACCTCTCCACCGTTACCGACGGCAAGGCCAACAAGGCTGCTACCGCCGCTCTGGTTGCTCAGCTGGAGAAACATCCTGAGTGCCCCACCTGTCAGGCTATCCTGAAAGACAAAGAGTTCCTGGCCAAGAAATCCATCTGGATTCTGGGCGGCGACGGCTGGTCCTATGATATCGGCTTCGGCGGTCTGGATCATGTAATCGCTTCCGGTGAGGATGTAAACATTCTGGTATTCAACACCGAGGTATACTCCAACACCGGTGGTCAGTCCTCCAAGGCTACCCCCATCGGCGCTGTAGCTCAGTTCGCTGCCGCTGGTAAGGAAGTCAAGAGCAAAGACCTGGCTGGCATCGCTATGACCTATGGTTATGTATATGTAGCTCAGGTTGCTATGGGTGCTGACTACAACCAGTGCCTGAAGGCCTTCCAGGAGGCTGAGAGCTACAATGGTCCTTCTCTGATCATTGGTTACGCTCCCTGTATCAACCAGGGTATTAAGGGCGGTATGAGCCAGGCTCAGACCGTTATTAAGAAAGCTGTTGAGGCTGGTTACTGGCATATGTTCCGGTTTGATCCTCGTCGGACCCTGGAGGGCAAGAACCCCTTCCAGTTGGATTCCAAGGCTCCTTCCGCCAGCTACCAAGACTTCATCTCCGGTGAGGTTCGCTACAGCTCTCTGAAACGTACCTTCCCCGACAGAGCAGAGATTCTGTTTGACAAGGCTGCTAAGGTTGCTGATGAGAAATACGCTCACCTGCTGAAACTTTCCAAACTCTATGATGTAGAGTAATTCCTTTACCGAAAAAGGACTGTCCCACTGGGGCAGTCCTTTTTATTTTCCGCGCACGCTTTAACTGGATAAAAAACTGTGGTATAATGAGAGTCAAAGTTTTCCACCCTCCGGCTGCTGGCTGGATGGGTAGGCCGAACCGCCGGTAAAAAGCGGCAGAGATAGGAGGAGAGTAACATGTACAGTTTTCGCAATGACTACAGTGAAGGTTGCCTGCCTGAAATTATGGAGGCCATGGTAAAAACCAACCTGGAACAGACAGTGGGCTATGGAATGGACTACCACTGTGAAAACGCTGTAGCTTTGATCCGCAAAGCCATTGGCCGTCCCGATGCCGATGTGCATTTCCTGGTGGGAGGCACCCAGGCCAACCGCACCGCCATTACCGCTTTCCTGCGGCCCCACCACGCCGCCATCGCCGCTGACACTGGGCATATCGCTGTCCATGAGACTGGCGCCATTGAGGCTTCGGGACACAAGGTGCTCACCGCCATCTCTCCCAATGGCAAGCTGACCACCGCCGACGTGGAGCGGATTGTGGAGCTCCACCCTGACGAACATATGGTAAAACCCAAACTGGTCTATATCTCCGACTCCACCGAGGTAGGTACCATCTACACCAAAAAGGAACTGGAAGCCCTGCGGGCGGTCTGTGACAAGCTGGGGCTCTGGCTCTATCTGGATGGCGCCCGGCTGGGCAGCGCCCTCACCTGCAAGGAAAATGACCTGACTCTGGAGGACCTGGCCAAGCTGACCGATGCCTTCTATATTGGCGCCACCAAAAATGGCGGCATTATGGGTGAGGCAATGGTGATCCTCAACCCTCAGCTGAAAGAGGACTTCCGGTATCATATCAAACAGAATGGCGGCCTGCTGGCCAAGGGCCGTATGCTGGGCATCCAGTTTGAGGAGCTGTTTACCGGCGACCTGTTCTTTAAGGCAGCCGCCCACGCCAATGCCATGGCCCAGAAATTGCAGGGCTGCTTTGACCGGTGCGGCATCCCCATGGTAGCCCCCTCCCCCACCAACCAGCTTTTCCCCATTCTCCCCAATCCCCTGGTGGAAAAACTGGAGAAGCTCTACGACTTCCAGGTGTGGGCCAAGGAGGACGACACCCACACCTCCATCCGGCTGGTAACCTCCTGGGCCACTCCCGAGGAACAGGTAGACGCCTTTATCAAGGACTTTGAAGCTCTGGTAAAATAATAAAACCCAATCTATCGAAAGAAAAAACCGGCAGGGAAATTCCCTGCCGGTTTTATTTTTATGGTTAGAACCGATCTCTCTTGACATAGTGGGTATGGAGAATCTCGTGGGCCTTGTGGCTTCCCGGCTCACCCAGGAATTCCTTGTAGATCTCCTTGAGAACCGGATTCTCATGGCTCTTGCGGAGTACATCTTTCCGGTCATCCTCATAGAGGGCCCGGGCCCGTTTGGCTTTCAGATCCACAAAGTTACGGACAGTAGCCGACTGGATGGGCTGGCCGCCGCCGTTGATACAGCCGCCGGGGCAACCCATAATCTCGATAAAGTCATACTGGGCCTCGCCGGATTTCACTCGCTCCAGGACGGTTTTGGCATTTTTCAGGCCGGAGGCTACAGCCACCCGTACCTGCAGGCCACCCACCTGGTAGGAGGCCTCCTTGATACCCTCGATGCCTCGAACCTCGGTGAAGTCCAGCTGCTTGAGCTCCTCACCGGTGATCCACTCGGTGGCGGTACGCAGAGCCGCTTCCATAACACCGCCGGTGGCGCCGAAAATGGTGGCAGCGCCGGTGGAAGTGCCCAGGGGAGCGTCAAACTCCTCCTCAGGCAGATCCCGGAAGTAGAGGCCAGCACGCTCGATCATACGGGCCAGTTCCCGGGTAGTGAGGGCCACATCCACGTCGAAGATCCCCTCACCGGCGGCGTTCTCGTCGGGACGGCGGGTCTCAAACTTCTTGGCGGTACAGGGCATAATACCCACCACAAAAATATCCTTGGGATCAATGCCCACCTTCTGGGCGTACCAGGTTTTGGCGATGGCGCCAAACATCTGCTGAGGAGATTTACAGGTGGACAGGTTGGGCAGGAATTCCGGATAGTAGTGCTCACAGAACTTGATCCAGCCAGGAGAACAGGAGGTAATCATAGGCAGAACCCCGCCGTTTTTCACCCGGTCCACAAACTCGGTGGCCTCCTCCACAATGGTCAGGTCGGCGGCCAGGTCGGTATCATAGACCGCGTCAAAGCCCAGCCGGCGGAGGGCGGCAACCATTTTGCCCTCCACGTTGGTACCGATCTTCATGCCAAAGGCCTCGCCCAGAGTAACCCGGATGGAGGGGGCAGTCTGTACAATTACATGTTTAGTGGGGTCGTTGAGGGCGGCCCACACCTCTTCGGTGTTGTCCTTTTCGGCGATGGCACCAGTGGGACATACCACAATACACTGTCCGCAGGAGACACAGGCCACGTCGCTCAGGTTCTGCTCAAAGGCACAGCCGATGTGGGTGTTAAAGCCCCGGCCGTTGGCGCCGATTACAGCCACCGACTGCCACTTCTGACAGGCGGCTACACACCGGCGGCAGAGGATACACTTGTTGTCGTTGCGGAACATATGGACCGCCGAGTCATCCACCTCATAGCGGATGTTCTCCCCGGCGTAGTAGTTTTCATCGGAAACTTTAAAGTCGTGGCAGAGCTTCTGCAATTCGCAGTTGCCGTCCCGGACACAGGAGAGGCACTTCTTCTCATGGGTGGAGAGAATCAGCTCCAAATTGTGTTTTCTGGCTTTGAATACCCGGGGGGAGTTGGTAAGAATCTCCATCCCTTCGGCCACCGGATAGACACAGGCAGCCACCAGGTTTTTCATACCCACAACCTCTACCATACAGATACGGCAGGCGCCGATCTCGTTGATTCCTTTCAGATAGCACAGGGTGGGAATTTCAACACCCGCGTACCGGGCCGCCTCCAAAATGGTAGAACCCTTGGGCACCGACAGAGGCATACCATTGATTTTAATATTGATGTTTTCCATTCGGCATGCTCCTTTCCTATCTCTTTACAATGGCGCCAAAGCGGCACTTCTCAATACAGGCGCCGCATTTGAGGCACTTGGCCGGATCGATGACATGGGGCTCCTTGACCTTGCCGGTGATAGCATCGGCGGGACAGGTCTTGGCGCACAGGGTACAGCCCCGGCATTTATCCGCCAGAATCTGATAGGTGAGCAGGTCTTTACATACGCCGGCGGGACATCTCTTCTCCACCACGTGGGCTATATACTCATCCCGGAAGAACCGCAGGGTGCTGAGCACCGGGTTGGGAGCCGACTGTCCCAGGCCGCAGAGGGAGTTTTCCTTGATGTGGTAGCAGAGCTCCTCCATCTTGTCCAGGTCCTCCAAGGTGCCCTTGCCCTTGGAAATCTTATCCAACATCTCATAGAGACGTTTGGTACCGATCCGGCAGGGGGTACATTTGCCGCAGCTCTCGTCTACGGTAAACTCCAGGAAGAACTTAGCGATGTCCACCATACAGGTGTCCTCGTCCATAACAATGAGACCGCCGGAACCCATCATGGAACCGATGGCCAGCAGGTTGTCGTAGTCGATTTTAATATCCAGGTATTCAGCGGGGATACAGCCGCCGGAGGGTCCGCCGGTCTGGGCCGCCTTAAACTTTTTGCCACCCGGAATACCGCCGCCGATCTCCTCCACAATTTCCCGGAGGGTGGTACCCATAGGTACCTCTACCACACCGGTGTTGTGGATTTTGCCGCCCAGAGCGAATACCTTGGTGCCCTTGCTCTTTTCGGTGCCAATGGAGCGGAACCACTCGGCGCCGTTGAGGATGATCCGAGGCACGTTGGCATAGGTCTCCACGTTGTTGAGGACGGTAGGCTTCTCAAAGAGGCCCTTAACCGCCGGGAAAGGAGGACGGGGTCTGGGCTCGCCTCTCTTGCCCTCGATGGAGGTCATCAGAGCGGTTTCCTCGCCGCAGACAAAGGCGCCGGCGCCCAGCCGCAGGTCCAGATCAAAGTCGAAACCGGTACCCAGAATATTTTTACCCAGCAGCCCAATCTCCCGGGCCTGGTTAATAGCCTTCTGCAGCCGCTGTACCGCGATGGGGTACTCAGCCCGGATGTACACATAGCCCTGGTTGGCGCCGATGGCATAACCGGCGATGGCCATTGCCTCAATGATGACATTGGGGTCACCCTCCAGGATGGAACGATCCATAAAGGCGCCGGGGTCACCCTCGTCGGCGTTACAGCATACATATTTCTGATCCGACTGGGAAGCCCGGGCAAAGCTCCACTTGAGGCCGGTGGGGAAACCGCCGCCCCCTCTGCCCCGGAGGCCGGAGTCCTTGATGACCTGGATCACCTGGTCGGGGGTCATCTCGGTAAGGACCTTGCCCAGAGCCTGGTAACCATCATACGCTATGTACTCGTTGATATTTTCCGGATCGATGACGCCGCAGTTGCGCAGGGCGATCCGCATCTGTTTTTTGTAAAAATCGGTGTCGTCCAGGGATTTTACTGTATCCTCCTGAACGGTTTCGGTGTAGAGCAGCCGTTTGACAATCCGGCCTTTGAGCAGGTGCTCATCCACAATCTCGGGGATGTCCTCCACCTTGACCATGGAGTAGAAAGCCCCTTCCGGGTAGACAATCATAATGGGGCCCAGGGCACACAAACCAAAACATCCGGTTTTGATTACCTTGACCTCATTTTCCAGGCCCACCTGGCGGATATTGTCCTCCAGAGCCTTTACAATTCTCTCACTGCCCGAGGAGGTACATCCGGTACCGCCGCAGACAAGTACATGGGAACGATACATGGAATTTTTCCTCCTTTTACTGGCCCACCTTGGCTGCGCCAATGGTGTATTCGGTCACCGGCTTGCCATTGACCAGGTGATCTACAACCACCTTGGTAGCTTTTTCCGGTGTCATCTTTACATAGGTGACCTTTTCCTCACCTGGTACAAATACTTCCACAACCGGCTCATACTGGCAGATTCCAATACATCCGGTCTGGGCTACTGTCACATTGGACAGGCCCCGGGTGGCAACTTCCTCGGTAAATTTATTCAGTACAGGACGGGCACCAGCGGCGATACCGCAGGTGGCCATTCCCACTACCACCCGAATATTCTGGTGGTCGTCGTGACGAATGCCCATCTGATCTTTCATCTGATCCCGCAGGGCTTGCAGTTCTGCTAGGCTTTTCATCGGTTTTCCTCCATCTCTCTGGTACTGGTCATAAAACCCCGCCGGCGTCCGCAGACACCTGGGCGGTATTCTCTGCAATATAGTCCCGGATAAACAAAACCACCTGAGGGGCACTCAGGGAGACATCCCCCAGAATTCCTTTCATCTCCCGGGTATCCAGGGTAAAGCTGTGTTCATCTATCTGATAGGTGTAAACAAAATCCGTTTGAGGACAGGTCTGTATCAAACTGGTCATGGTGGCCGCCATATCCCCCAGAGGCATGGCGTCAATATGGCTGGTCGTCACCACTGCGGTGACGGTGGGGCCCACCCCCAGCTGGGACTGGATGGAAAAATCCCCCCCGGTCATCTGGGCCGCCATCTGAAACAGCGGCACCCCCAATCCCACCTTTCGGGTGGTCCGGGTGGTATAAAAGGGATCGGTCACCTGCTCCAGCTGCTCCTGGCTCATGCCCCGCCCATTGTCAGTGATGACAATTTTCATGGGACAAGGGGGCTGGGTGCTTCTCTTGACCGAAATCTCCACCAAAGTGGCTCCCGCCGCTATGGAATTTTGTACTACATCCAGGATGTTCAGCGAAAGTTCCTGCATAATTTAAGCGTTGTACTTGGCCAAAATGGCATCCACATCGTCAGCCACCAGACGGCCATAAACCTCATCGTTAATGGTGATAACCGGCGCCAGACCACAGGCTCCGATACAGCGGCAGGCCTCCAGGGAGAACTTGCCGTCGGCGGTACACTGGCCGCCCTCAATGCCCAAACGCTCCTTGAGCCGCTCATAAATGTCTCCCGATCCCTTTACATAGCAGGCTGTACCCAGACAGACTGAGATTTTGTACTCACCCTTGGGATAAAGTGAAAACTGGGAATAAAAGGTAGAGACCCCATAGACTTCTTCCAGGGGAATATCCAGCCCCAGCGCCACCATCTTCTGTACCTCGATGGGCAGATAGCCATAGATCTCCTGCGCTTTCTGCAAAACTGGCATCAGTGCCCCCCGCTGATCTTTCAGCGAGGCAATAACCTCCTCCAGTTGGGCCTGTTGGGCAGCTGTCCCCCGAAATGGGATCGCTGTTAATTTACTGGCCATCAGTTGTTCCTCCTCTTTGCTTGCAAAATAGAGCCGGCCAAAGCCAGCTCAACTCCTGTAAATATGCTTCTTGCTGTTCATTATAACAAGATTTTTTCAGAAAATCCAGCAATTTCTAGGAGTATTGCTGTAAAATTTTTATACTTCTTGTATATATTTTTTCTCCTCTTTTTCCTCTTTTTATTGTTATTAAAGAAAAGCATTTTTCCATTGTCCGCCCTTTGTGCAAGTTGGATGAATGACCGTTAAAGATATAACAAGGACTGGTTGATTTTGCCGGGAAAAGAATGGTATAATAAAGAGAATTCAGGCAATGGGCTGTAATTTACTCAATGTTGATTTTTTAACAATACTTTTATAGCCCCCCAAGTCTCTCAAATATGCTTTTCTCTTTTTTTAAATACCATACAAGGAGGACGCTTATGACAATCCGAGACGCCAAAGAACTGCTTGACGCCCAGCTGATCTGGGGTAAGGACGAACTGATGGACAGCCAGCTCCACAATGCCTGTGGCAGCGACATGATGAGCGACGTACTGGCCTATGTAAAGGACCAGAGCCTGCTGCTCACCGGCCTGGTCAACTCCCAGGTGATCCGTACCGCTGAAATGATGGATGTAATCTGTATTGTCTTTGTCCGGGGCAAACAGCCCGATGAAGCCATGATCCAGCTGGCCAGCCAGCGGAATATTGTACTGCTTTCAACCAACCACCGGATGTTTACCGCCTGCGGGCTGCTCTATTCCCATGGACTTGAGGGAGGGGCGCGCTGAGATGGAACCCATACTCTACCATTTTACCGTCCCAGGGGATGATTTCACCCGGGCCGGAGAAGCTTCCAGCGCCATCAAAGGGGCGCTGAAAAAAATTGGGGTGGACCCTGGCACCATACGGCGGGTAGCCATCGCCATGTATGAAGCGGAAATCAATATGGTCATCCACGCCGGTGGAGGAGAGATCGAGGTTTCCATCCTGCCCGATGTAATCGAAATGGTGATGGCCGACCATGGACCCGGTATCCCGGATGTGGACAAAGCTATGGAGGAAGGTTACTCCACCGCCTCGGAATC